>JAQVYO010000096.1:0-1631 GCA_028708585.1 Oscillospiraceae bacterium | reverse complement strand
ACATAAAAGATTTTTTCAAAAAGCGTAAAGATAAAACTAGCGGTAATCCGCGGGAGGAATTAGAAATGGCAAATATTAAAGACCCAAGAACTTGGAGCTTTGAAACAAAGCAGGTACATATAGGACAGGAGCAGGCAGATCCCGCAACAGATTCAAGAGCGGTTCCGATATACGCAACTGCTTCTTATGTATTTCACAATTCGCAGCATGCAGCTGACCGCTTCGGCCTGCGGGATCCCGGAAATATTTACGGCAGACTGACAAACACGACCCAAGGAATTTTTGAAGAGAGAATCAGCGCGCTTGAAGGCGGTGTTGGAGCACTGGCTGTAGCTTCCGGAGCTGCTGCAATCACCTATGCGATTACAGCCCTGGCACGTAGCGGAGAACATATTGTCGCCGCCAAGACCATTTATGGCGGCACCTATGATTTACTGGAACACACGCTGCCGCTTACTTCTGGCATCGCCACTACCTTTGTTGATCCCGATGTTGAAGGGTCGTTTGAAGCGGCGATTAAGAACAATACCAAGGCGATCCTCATAGAAACTCTCGGTAACCCCAATTCCAATATCATTGATATAGAAGAAGTTGCCAAAATCGCGCATAAGCATAAGATTCCCCTTGTTGTCGATTCCACCTTTGCAACTCCATATCTGGTCAGGCCATTTGAATACGGTGCAGACATTGTCGTTCATTCGGCGACAAAGTTCATCGGCGGCCATGGTACGGCAATCGGCGGCGTCATTGTGGACAGCGGCAGATTTGATTGGAAGGGCTCCGGTAAATACCCATGGATTTCTGACGCGAACCCCAGCTATCACGGCCTTTCCTTTGCCGACGCGGTAGGAGCAGCCGCATTTATTACCTACATACGCGCGATCCTGCTCCGGGATACCGGTTCTACGCTTTCACCATTCCACGCGTTTATATTTTTACAGGGCTTGGAGACGCTTTCTCTTCGCGTTGAGCGCCATGTGGAAAATGCGCTGAAGATTGTAAATTACCTTGCCAAACAGCCGCAGGTGGCAGCTGTTCACCATCCGTCGCTTGAGAACAATCCCAGCCACCGGCTGTATCAAAAATACTTTCCGAAGGGCGGCGGCTCGATCTTTACCTTTGAAATCAAGGGTGACGGCAAAACGGCACAGAAATTCATCGACAATCTTGCCATCTTCTCTCTGCTTGCAAACGTGGCTGATGTGAAATCCCTCGTGATTCATCCCGCCAGCACCACTCACTCCCAGTTGTCCAGCGAAGAACTGCTCGATCAGGGGATCAAACCCAACACCATCCGCCTGTCCATTGGAATTGAAGACGTCAACGACCTGATTGCCGCGCTGGATGCAGCCTTCCAAGCGGTAAAGTAAGGACTTCGGATAAACGAAGGCCGGCCCAGGCGGCCTCTCAGACGGCAGAAGCGGCGCGTGGGCTGCTGACATAGAAAGGGGGAGTATTGTGGCGCAAACGCAAAAATGGAAGGCCGGCGGCATGTCATTACGCCCTGGCAGTGACAGCAGACAGAAGAAACTGCTGAAACGTTCCGCTATAGGTCAATTATATGTATTCCAAAACGACTATACATATATGAATTGTTATATATTTTTATGGAGGTAATATTATGCCAAAGG
>JAQVYO010000003.1 GCA_028708585.1 Oscillospiraceae bacterium | reverse complement strand
CGTTTGCTCTTCCGATCTTATTCTTATTGTCAAATGTTTTTCCCAAAAAATTGATTTCCTCTGGAAAGGTGCCGGCAGCCCCTGCCCTGGATGGCCCGGCTGGGACGTTGTCAGCAACAAAAAACCGCGAAAGACCATGAAAAACTTCATGGTTCCCGCGGTTTTGATACCATAAAACAGGAATCCGCTATTTGGTTAAATAGGATCGGACAAGCGCCTGTAAGAGTTCATCCCTGTCAATCCGGCGGATGAGGCTGCGGGCGTTGTTGTGGTTTGTGATATAGGTAGGATCCTCCGAAAGAATGTACCCCACGATCTGGTTGACAGGATTATATCCCTTTTCCTGCAAAGACAGGTAGACGGAAGACAGAATCTCTTTAATTTCCTTATCTTTTTCCTGCGTTAGGTCGAATTTGCGCGTGTAATCCAACAACGGCGTTCACCTCCGGATGGTTTTATAATGTGGAGACTTTTCCTTGTTGCATTTTATCTTACTATTGCCAACTTGTAAAGAAATATTTTAAAATGCCCTGTCAAAATATGCTGGAGCATGCGGATCACCGCAAAACGGCGTTGGCCTCCGATTTCAGCAAAGCCAGAATGGCGCCCACATCTTGATCCGCCTCCGCATCGGTAAGGGTTTTATCGTCTGACCGGAGAGTCAAAGAGAAAGCGACGCTCTTTTTTCCCTGGGGAATGGGTGCGCCGGTGTAAACGTCAAACAGCTGGACGCCGCGCACCAGGCCGGAGCTTCCGCGGGCGATGCACTCTTCCAGAACGGCCACAGGAATCCCCCTGTCGCAGACGAGGGCGATGTCCCGGGAAATAGAAGGGAAGCGGGGCAGGGGCTGATACTGAGGCTCCGGCTCCCGCCGGGACAGAAGGGAAAAGAACCGCAGCTGGGCGGCGAACACCGGCGTGTCCTGGCTCATGCCGTAGTTTTGCGCTGCCAGCGGGTGCACCTGGCCGAAAATGCCCAAGGGCGTCCCGCCGGAAGAGACGCAGGCGCACCGGCCGGGATGATAGGCGGGAACGTCCGGTTCCGGCGTGAAAGACAGAGAGGAAATGCGCATGGAGGCCAAAATGGCTTCCACCATTCCTTTGAGAACGTAAAAGTCCATATTGCCGCCATAAGCGCCCAAAGATAAAAGCTGACGTTCGTCGGCCAGCTGGCTGATCTCCTCCCGGGGACGGTAAATGGTGGCAAATTCGTACAGCCAGGCTGTGGAGTTGCGGCAGCTCAAGTTGCGGGCCAGCGTTTCCAGCATGGAGGGAATGGCGTGGGTGCGCAGAATGCTGGTGTCCTCCCCCAGGGGGTTTAGAATCCGGATGGCCTTCCGGTGGGGGTCGTCCTCCCGCATCCGGATTTTATCGTGGCAGGAAGGGGAGAGGAACGAATAGGTCATGATCTCGGAAAAGCCCATGCCCCGGCACAGGGCGCCCAGCTGGCGCCGGGCGGTCTGCGCGGCGGTTAGCCCTCCCAAAGTGGTTTCCCCCCGCATCAAGGCGGCGGGGATTTTGTCATACCCATACAGCCTTGCCACTTCCTCTGCGATATCGGAATAATGGCGCACATCCCCCCGCCAGGAAGGAACGGTCATTTTCTCCCCGGAAAAGGAAAAGCCCAAAGAGGAAAGGCTGTGCTTCATCTCTTCCGAAGACAGGTCTGTGCCCAAAAGGCGGTTGATTTTGTCCGGTTCCAGCAAAAGGGTTACCGGAGCGGGCGGGTTTGCCACAACGTCCGCCACGCCTCCCACCACATCGCCCGCGCCCAAAAGCTCCACCAGCTCGCAGGCCCTCTGGACGGCGGGCAGCGTGTTCTCGGGGTCCAGCCCTTTTTCAAACCGGCCGGACGCATCGGTGCGCAGGCCCAGGGCAATGGCGGTCTTCCGGACGGATACTCCGCTAAAGTTGGCTGATTCAAGCAGGATGCTGCCGGTTTTGTCCGTGATTTCGCTGTTGGCGCCCCCCATGACTCCGGCGATGCCAATAGGATGGGTTTCGTCGGCGATCACCAGCATATGGGGCTTTAAGGGGCGTAAAACCCCGTCCAAAGTGGTGATGGCGGCGTCTTTCCCCGCCCGGCGGACCACAATTTTTCCGCCGCGGATGCAGGATGCGTCAAAGGCATGCATGGGCTGCCCATATTCCAGCATTACATAGTTTGTGATATCCACAATGTTGTTGATGGGCCGAATGCCCGAAGCCCGGAGCCGTTCCCGCATCCATTGAGGGGAGGGAGCGATCCGGACGTTTTTCACCATGCGGGCGGTATAGCGGGAGCAAAGGTCCGGGTCCGCTATGGAAACGGAAAGGTCCTGCCCGATCTCCCCGCCGGAGCCTTGCACCCGGGGCGTATGCAGCCGCAGCTTTTTGCCAAAAGCGGCGGCGGTTTCCCGGGCAAGGCCAATGACCGAAAGGCAGTCCGGCCGGTTATTGGTAATTTCAAAATCCACAATGCGGTCGTCCAGCCCCAGGACCGGCCGGATATCCTCCCCCGCCCGGCAGTCTTCCTGCAAAATAAAAATTCCATCCTCTACGGCATAGGGAAAATCGTGGACAGTGAGGCCCAGTTCTTTCAGTGAGCAGAGCATTCCCTCCGACGGAACCCCCCGCAGCACGCTTTTCTTGATGCGCACGCCGCCGGGCAAAACCGCCCCGTCCAGCGCCAGCGGGACCAGGTCCCCTGCCCGAATGTTTTTGGCGCCGGTGACAATGGTGAGGGGGCCGCCCCTTCCCGCGTCTACCGAACAGATGGAAAGATGATCGGAATTTTCGTGAGGGGCCACCGAAAGAAGCCTTCCCACCACCACGTTTTGTATGGCTGCGCCTACATCCTCGACGGACTCCACCTTGGAGCCGGACAGGGTCATCCGTTCCGCATATTCCCGGTCAGAAACCGCGCCGGTATCCACAAATTCAGACAGCCATTTTCTGGATAGCTTCATCGTATCTCCTCCTAAAACTGGGTTAAAAACCGCACGTCGTTCTCAAAAATCAGGCGCAGGTCGCTGATGGAGAAGCGGCGCATGGTCAGCCGCTCCACGCCGATGCCAAAGGCAAAGCCGCTATAGACTTCGGTGTCGATGCCGCAGCCCTCCAAAACTTTGGGATGCACCATGCCGGCGCCCAGAAGCTCGATCCAGCCTTCCCCTTTGCACACACGGCAGCCTTCGCCCTGGCATTCAAAGCACTGGACATCCACTTCGCAGGATGGTTCCGTGAAGGGAAAATGGTGGGGGCGGAAGCGGATTTTTGCATCCTTCCCGTACAGCCGCCGGACCAGCACTTCCAGCGTCCCCTTTAAATCCGCCATGGTGACGCCCTTGTCCACCACAAGGCCCTCGATCTGGTGGAACATGGGAGAATGGGTGGCGTCCACCTCGTCTTTCCGGTATACCCGGCCGTGGGAGATGATGCGGATGGGCGGCTTTTGCCGTTCCATCACCCGCACCTGCACCGGGGAGGTTTGCGTGCGGAGCACCACGGAAGAATCCTCGCTGAGATAAAAGGTGTCCTGCCAGTCCCGGGCGGGGTGGCCCTCCGGCGTGTTCAGCTTGGTAAAATTATAGTCGGAAAGCTCCACCTCCGGACCTTCCGCGATCTGAAAGCCCATGCCCGCGAAGATGTCTTCCACTTCTTCCAAAACGATGGACATGGGGTGTTTGTGCCCGACGGGGACCTTCGTTCCCGGAATGGTCACGTCCAGAACCTCGGATGCAAGCCTTGCGTCCAGCGCCTTTTGGGAGAGAATTTCCGCTTGCCGCGCGATAGCCGAGGACAGGTCTTCCCGCACCTGGTTTGCCAGCTGGCCCATTTTTGGCCGCTCTTGGGGGGAGAGCGCTCCCATTTGCTTTAAAAGGGCGGTAAGCGCCCCTTTTTTGCCCAGATATTTCACCCGAAGGGCCTCCAGGTCCACCCCGGATCCGGCGGACGAAATGGCGGAAAGCGCCCCGCGGCGAATCTCCTCCAATTGTTTTTGCATAGACACAACTCCTTTAAAAAATGTAAAAACCTCTCATCCCGCAATGGGACGAAAGGCGAACTTCCGCGGTACCACCCGAATTCGCATGCAGCGCATGCGCTCTCTGCTGCCCGGTAACGGGGGCTGGCCGCCGGCGCCTACTGTTTTTTCCCTTGCGTTCAGCGCGAGGCTCCCGGGCGAATATCAAGCGGCCTGCCCGGGACAGGCTTTCAGCCTTGGACCTGTCCTCTCTGCCGGGCAGTGAATCCGCATTTTTCCCGTTCACAGCCTTTTTTCTTATTTATTCGTATTTATATCATAAAATCCTTCCGTTTGCAAGACAAAATTCAGAAAAGGGTTTGGGGCTGGCCCAGCGTAAAATTGACGAAACGCAAATTCTTTTTTATAATGAGAAAAGAACGATTCCGCGCCGCCGCTTTCTTTATGCCCCCTTTCGGCGCACACGATGCGGCTTGCGTGGGCGGCGGGCGGAGTTTTGTGTTTGGACAAACATTTGGAAGGGGAAACGTCCTATGAAAATTGCAACCGCGGATCAGATGCGAAAGCTGGACCAAAGAGCCTTTCAAGACGCGAAAATTCCATCGGCTTTGCTGATGGACCGGGCCGCGCAGGCGGTGGCGAACGCCGCTTTGTCCCTTTTGGGGCAGACGGAAGGCAAAACGGCCGCCCTGTTCTGCGGGACAGGCAGCAACGGGGGGGACGGCATTGGCGCCGCCCGGCATCTTCAAGCGGCCGGGGTCCGGGTTCGGGCCTTCCTGGTAGGAAGCCTTGGAAAGCTGAAAGCAGATGCCCGGGAGATGCTGCGCCGCTTGGAGGAAGCCGGCGGCAGTCTGGAGGAATTTGTGCCGGGAGACCCGGAGACCGCCGCCTTCTGCTATCGGGCGGACGTGCTGGTGGACGCGGTTTTTGGCATCGGCCTCCGGATGGAGGTGCAAAAGGAGGAGCTTGCCGCCATTGAGCTGATGAACCGATGCCCCGCCCCCGTGGTTTCGGCGGACATTCCCAGCGGAGTGGAGGCGGACACGGGGAGAATCCTGGGTAAGGCGGCGCGGGCCAGGCACACCGTCACGTTTACCCTTCCCAAAGCGGGCCATTTTGCCGGGGATGGGAAGCTGTGCCGGGGAACGCTGGAAATTGCGGACATCGGCATCCCCCGGGAATTTGTGGAGGAGGAGCCATGTCAGATCTTTGCCATGACGGGGCGGGAGGTCAAAAAAGCGCTGCCCCGCCGCCGGCCGGACGGGCACAAGGGCAATTTTGGGAAGGTGCTCATTGCGGCGGGCAGCGTGGGGTTTACCGGAGCGCCTTGTTTTGCCGCCCGGGGGGCGTCCCGCACCGGAGCGGGTCTGGTTTTTTTATACGTCCCGGAACCGGTTTATGAGATCGAAGCCGTGAAAAACGACGAGGCGATGGTGTTTCCCCTGCCGGCTGCCAGCGGCGGGCTATCCGGAAAGGCGGCGGGGCGCATCCTCCGCCGGGCGGAACAGTGCGACGCGGTGCTGGCGGGGCCGGGTCTGGGACAAGGCCCGGGAACCCGGAAAATGGCCGCCGCCCTCGTCAAAACGGCGAAGGTTCCTCTGGTTTTGGACGCGGATGGTCTAAATGGACTTGGCCGGAATATAGATAAGCTTGGAAAGAGGGACGCCCCCTTGATTCTGACGCCCCACGAAGGAGAATTTGCGCGGCTGGGGGGCGATCTGTCCCATGGCGACCGGATCGGCGCCGCCAGGGAATTTGCCAAAGCGCACCGGTGCGTTTTGGTGCTGAAGGGGCATGCAACCGTCACCGCCCTGCCGGACGGAACGGTTTATCTCAACACCACCGGAAATTCCGGAATGGCGAAGGGGGGCAGCGGGGATGTGCTGTCGGGTATGATTCTGGCGCTTTTGGGGCAAAAGATGGAACCGGGGCTTGCCGCGGCCGCCGCCGTCTGGCTCCATGGAAGGGCGGGAGACCTCTGCGCTCAGGACCTGGGAGAATACGGCATGACGCCAAGCGACCTGCTGGAGGCGATTCCCAAGGCCATTTTCTCCCTGGACCAACTGGAGAAGACCGAAAAACTATAAATGGAGGAATGCGTGTGCGCCGGTTTTTGACCTGTGCACCAATGATACTGCTGATTTTGCTTTTATGCGCCTGCGGCAAAGACAGCAAAGCGGAGGAACGGGCGCTTTCCATCCGAGCCCAAATGGCGGGCACATCCGCCATGACCATGCAGGCGGACGTGACGGCGGACTACGGCGACCGGGTGTATGCCTATACCCTGAAACTGGACTGGAAGAAAGAGGGACAAAGCGTCCTCGCCGTTTTGAAGCCGGACAATATCAAAGGAGTAACCGCCGTTTTGGAGGAAGGGAAAACCAAGCTCAGCTTTGAAGGGGCCAGCCTGGATACCGGGGAGCTGTCCCCGGACGGCCTTTCTCCTTTGGACGCCCTGCCCGCCTTGATTCAGAACAGCAGGGAAGGCTATATTTCGGACACCGCTTTTTCCAAATGCGGGGATGTTCCCGCGGTGGCGGTGACCTACGGCGCACCCCAGGAGGGTGAAGACCAGATGGTTACCTGTCGCATCTGGTACCGGGAGGATACCGGCGCGCCCCTTCAGGCAGAGATTTTAAACGGCGGGAAAGCGGTGATCCACTGCGCGTTCACCTCGTTTTCCCTGGGAAGCTGAGCGAAAACCGAGCGGCTCCAAAAACCTTGGCGTCTGCGGTCTGTGACGGAACGGGAAGACCGCCCGCTTTTTCCGCCGCCGGGACGGAAACTGCCGGGCTTTTTCCCCGACCTTCGTTTTGCGGCCAGGCCCGTCTATTTTTAAGCGTGTACAAAGGAGCGTTTAGCATGCGGAAAATTTTATTTGTTTGTTCCGGCAATACCTGCCGCAGCGCCATGGCGGAAGGAATTTTCAATGTGATGGCCGAGAAGAGGGGGATTTCTGCCGCCGCTTCTTCCTGTGGAATTTCCGCTTTCGCGGGAGACGAGGCGTCTTCTTTGGCCATTGAGGCGGCAAAGCGGTATGGCGCCGATCTTGCCGCCCACCGGGCAAGGAAGGTCTGCTCCTATGCCCTGGAGGAAGCGGATAAGGTCTACTGTATGACCGGCGCGCATGTCCGGGCGCTGTGCCAAACTTTTCCCCAATGGCGGGAAAAGATCGCCCTTTTGGCAAGGCGGGACATTTCAGACCCCTGGGGCGGAGACGAGACCATTTATGCACTGGCCGCCGGGGAAATTGCAAAGGCGGTTTCCCTGCGGCTGGATGAGCTGCGGTAAGGAGGCGCTATGGACTATCGCATCCTGCCTGTGACCGAGGCGCTTTTGCCCAAGCTGAAGGATCTGGAGGCTCTCTGCTTTTCGGTGCCCTGGACCCTTGCCATGTTTGAGGAGGAGCTTTCCTCCCCTCACGCCGCCTATTTTGCGGCGGAGAACCCGGAGGGCGCTCTTTTGGGATATGCCGGTCTTCAGTTTGTGATGGACGAGGGGTATGTTACCAATGTGGCGGTGCATCCCGCTGCCCGGCGAAAGGGCGTGGGGAGCGCGCTTTTGCGGGCGCTTTTGGCCTTTTGCGGCGAAAAGGGCCTTTCTTTCCTCTCGCTGGAGGTGCGGGAAAGCAACGGGGCGGCCCGCTCTTTGTATCAGAGCTTCGGCTTTCAGGCGGTGGGGCTGCGGAAAAATTATTATGCCCGGCCCCGGGAAGACGCGCTGCTGATGACAAAATTTATGGATGACCTTTCTTGCCAAAGATAAGACCTTTTTGGGAGGCGTGATATGAACATATTGGCGATTGAATCCTCCTGCGACGAAACGGCGGCAGCCGTGGTCCGGGACGGGAGGCAGATTCTGTCCAATGTCGTGTTGTCTCAGGCGGATCTGCATGCCCTGTACGGCGGCGTGGTGCCGGAAATCGCATCCCGCCGGCATGTGGAGGCTGTCGTTCCCCTGGCGGACACAGCGCTGCGGGAGTCGGGGATTGGGAAAAAAGAGATTGACGGGGTGGCGGTGACCTTTGCGCCGGGGCTGATCGGCGCCCTTTTGGTGGGGCTGAATTTTGCGAAGGCGGTCTCCTTTGGACTTGGGGTTCCGCTGATCCCGGTGCATCATGTCCGGGGGCATATCGCCGCGAACTACCTTTGTTTTCCGGAGCTGGAGCCTCCTTTCCTCTGCCTTGCGGTTTCGGGGGGCAATACGCTTTTGGTGGATGTGGAGGGATATACGGCGATGCGGGTTTTGGGCCGCACCAAAGACGACGCCGCGGGGGAGTGCTTTGACAAAGCCGCGCGGGTTTTGGGCCTGGGCTATCCCGGCGGCCCCAAGATGGAGGCGCTGGCAAAGGGGGGCGACCCGGCGGCGTACCGCCTGCCAAGGGCCAACATTTCCGGCCATCCGCTGGACATGAGCTTTTCCGGCCTGAAAACCGCCGTTGTAAACCTGGTGCACAACGCGGAACAGAAACAAGAAGCCCTGGACAAAAAGGGGCTTGCGGCCTCCTTTGAACAGGCGGTAAGCGACGTTTTGGTGAGCCGCACCATGGAGGCCGCACGCGTCACGGGACGTTCCGCTATTGTCGCCGCGGGAGGCGTCGCGGCCAACGGGCAGATCCGGGCGGCACTTAGCAAAGCCGTCCATGAGGCGGGGAAAACCCTTTATCTGCCTCCCCTGCGCTTTTGCGGGGACAATGCCGCCATGATCGGCGCCCAAGGATATTATGAGTTTTTGGCCGGGCGCACAGCCGGCATGGAATTAAATGCTTATGCCAGCATGGACATTGAGCTGAAGGGACGGTAACCCCCGTTCCAGACCGGATTACAGCCGCCTGCAAGGGAGAAAATCCCTTTCCAAGCGGCTGTAATTCTTTGGTTATATAATACGATGCGTAATATTTCAATCTGGATTTTTGCCGGTTTTGGGGAGTTTCGGCGGATTTCCGGAGAAATCAGGCGGTGATGGGGGCGAAGGTCCCGCCGGCAAGCCGGATTAAGTCTTGGGGGGCAAGGTCGATCTGATAACCGATCTTCCCGGCGCTGACGATGATGTGGGAGATGGCTCTGGCGCTTTCGTCCAGAATAGTGGGGAACTGTTTTTTCATTCCCAAAGGGGAGCAGCCGCCCCGCACATAGCCGGTTACCGCCCGGATGCTGGAAACGGGGATCATCCGGACGGATTTGACGTTCGCGGCGGCGGCCGCTTTTTTCAAATCCAGCTCATGGGTGACGGGCACCACAAAAACGTAATATCCCCTATCCGCCCCCTGCAAAACCAAGGTTTTAAACACGGCGGCTGGATTCTCTCCCAAAAGCGCGGCTACATGAACCCCGTCCACCGGGTCTTTGCCGTGGGGATATTCATGGGCCTTGTAGGGGACCTTGTTTCGCTCCAGTATCCGCATGACATTTGTTTTGCATTCCGCCATAATGGCTCCTTTCTTTTGTGGACCGGGCGGCGCATCCTCCGGTTGGCCGCGGAGGGGACGGCCGTGGCCCGCGCTTATTTCTCTATGTGGCTGCCGGTGGGGCGCGCCTTGGGTCTTTCCGGGGTTCGTTCCGGAGAAAGAAAAGGCCCGGTTTTTGCCCTCGAAAGGGTGTGCACTGGAAACCGGCGCCCGAACAAAGGAGGCGGAAAAGGGAAGATCCGCCAGGCTAAAAAGAGGGAGAGCCGGAGGAGGCGGCCGCTGCGGCCGCCTCCTCCGGCTCTCTTTTGCCGAGCTGTGCCGGCCTGCATAAACCTGAGCGCCCCTGAGGCCTTAGGCCCGGGGGAGCTTAGTCGTCCAGCAAAATGTTATCGATTCCGTGCTGTTCGAATTCCATAATATAAGCGTCAATCCGGTCGGCCAGCTCTTCGTAGCTTTCGGGATTCTCCGATTCTTCCTCCATATCCCGCCTTGCCAGCTCCTCCGCCAAGATTTCAAAAAACACCGTGTTTTCATAGTCCATAATCGCGTCGTGAATGCCGCCTTCGGTAAATGCCCGGGAAGGGACGATCTCTTTGTTATATTCCTCCGCAAGAGCGGGCATTCCATTTTCCGCCGCCTGACCGAACAGCAGGCTCTCCACTTGATCATAGTCTGCAAACCGATCGTCTCCCCGGGTGGAGTTTAAGATCCAGTTTCCAATGTAAACCAGATCCAGCAGCCTCCGGTACTGTTTTTTGGTAAGCTTCAATTCCATAGCCAACCCTCCTTTGACGAGTTTATACGCTTTGGATAAATCGCATTTATTTTAGTATATTATATGCAGACTTGTCAAACCCTTTACGCAAAGAGGCAGGCAGAACCTCTCATTTTTGGGTTTCCTGGCCGAATTTTTGTGTTTTTATGGAACCTTTTCGGGACAAAAGGCAATTTACCGGGAAGGGAGGCTTTGGTTAAAGCTCGTTTGCCTTTTTCCGTATGTATTCCCGCAGCCAAGGGCCGGTTTCCGGATGGTCCAAAGAGAAATCCATCGTCGCCTCCAGGTGGCCTAAAAGGTTTCCGGTGTCATACCGCCTTCCCTCAAAGTCCACCGCCACCATGGGAGAGGCTTTGCAGAGGGCCTTCAGCCCGTCGGTCAGCTGAATTTCCCCGCCGTAGCCGGGCTTTGTCTGCTCCAGGATGGGAAAGATGTCCGGCGTCAGCACATAGCGGCCTAAAATGGCGAAATTGGAAAAGGCCTCTTCCGGACGGGGCTTTTCCACCATGTCCTCCGCCCGGTAAATCCGGTCTTCCAGCTTGCGGACCTTCACCGAGGAGTAGCGGGAGAGCGCCGCGGTGGAAACCTCCTGTACGCCCACGGCGGAGGCGCTGTAAGTCTCCGCGGCTCGGATCAGCTGGCCAATGACGGGGGTTTCCGCCCGCATGATATCGTCACCCAGCAAAACGGCAAAAGGCTCATTTCCCACAAAGCCTTTGGCCCGCAAAATGGCATGGCCCAGGCCGCGGATTTCCTTCTGCCGGACAAAATACAGGTTGGCAAGATCCGCCACGGACCGCACGGTTTCCAATTCGTCCAGGTGCCCGCCGGCGGAAAGCCGCCCCTCCAACTCGGGGTAGTAATCAAAATAATCGTCAATGGCGGATTTCCCCCGATTGGTGACGATCAGGATATCTTCAATGCCGGCGGCGGCGGCTTCTTCCACGATATATTGTAGCACCGGCTTTCCCGCCAGAAACAAAAGCTCCTTGGGCACGCTTTTGGTTGCGGGCAGCATTCTGGTGCCCCAGCCGGCGGCCGGAATCACGGCCTTTTTGACATTCATAAACAGGTCTCTCCTTTTTCCAAGGGCGGCGGCGCGGGGCCAAAGCGCCGGGAGCGCCGCCGCCTGTTTCTTTAAAAGTAATGGTTTGCGATCCGCGCTTTGAAAAACGGAATCTTTGGTAAAATGTAAAGGATGGGCAGGCCCAGAACATAGGCGGCCAGCAGCTCTCCCGCCGCAACCTGGGCGCCAAACAGAAAAAAGCTCTGCAAAAAATTTCCCGGGGAAAGCACCTTGGCCAGCATGGCCCCCACCACAATGCCGTTAATGAGAACCGGAGGAAGGGGCGCAAGCCACCGGACCCGGATTTTGGATGTACACCAAGCCGCCAGAAGGGTGGCAAGGGAGCCGAAGACAATGTCCAAAATGCCGTATCCCCCCACCAAGTTGGACAGAATACAGCCCACAAACAGCCCCCAGACGGAACCGGGAAAGAAAAATGGCAGCACGCAAAGCGCTTCGGAGACGCGGCACTGCACCGGTCCGAAGGCAATGGGTAAAAAAATAAGGGTCAGCGCGGCATAAGCCGCGCCTACAACAGCGGAAATCGCAAGTTGTTTCGTTTGGAAGGAGCGCATGACGAAGTCTTCTTTCTGTTCCGATTTTTGTGCCTATTCTACCATGCTTTGCGCTAAAAATCCAGATACGGAAGCAAAACAGATTTGAAATTTGTTGACAGAAGACGGCTTCCTCACTATGATACTAGTGTTATGTAAATGTGTGTTGGGGGGCGGCGCGGCGTTTTCGTCCCCTGCCAAATTCGGCGGTTTAGGGGGAAGCGGTTTGAAACAATGGATGATTTTCGGCGCGGGCCAGGCGGGAAGGGCGCTGTATAAGCTTTTGCATTCCGGTAAGAGTCCCGTGATTGCCTTTGCCGACAGCAACCCGTCTCTTTGGGGAAAAACGTGGGACGGCGTTCCCATTCTGCCTTTGGAAGAGGCGGTGAGGCGGAGGCCCAGCGGGATTTTCCTGGGTATCATCAACCGGGAAAGCTGCAGGGAAGTGGGAGGGCAGCTGCGCCGGGCGGGCTATGACGGTCCTCTTTATCAAGTTTCCCAGCTGCAAAACAGGTTCCATATCCGCCTTGCCACGCTGCGGCTGATGGCGGAGGAACTCGAAAGCCGGGCGGTTCCCGGCGCTTTGGCGGAGCTGGGCGTTTATCAGGGAGAATTTGCCGGGGAAATCAACCGGCTTCTGCCGGACCGGAAGCTTTATTTGTTTGACACTTTCGAGGGGTTCCACCAGCGGGATGTGGAAAAAGAGCGGGCGGAAAACCATTCGCAAGCCCAGCAGGGGGATTTTTCCGACACGTCGGTGGAAACGGTACTGGGGCGGATGCCCCACCCGGAGCAGGTCGTCCTCCGCAAGGGGCGTTTTCCGGAGACCGCCCGGGGACTGGAGGAGCGGTTTGCCCTGGTGAGCCTGGATGCGGATTTGTACCTTCCCATGTATGAGGGACTTTCCTACTTTTATCCGCGTCTGAACCCAGGCGGATACCTCCTTTTGCACGATTACAACAGCGCCCAGTATCAAGGCGCGGGCCAGGCGGCGCGCCGCTACTGCGAGGAAAACGGGATTTACCTGACGCCTCTCTGCGATATTCATGGAGCCGCCGTGCTGGTGAAAGACGGGAAGCGGTAGCGGCCTGCTTTTTTCCGCCGTTCTTCGCCGCTTCTCAAAGGCGGCTTTTTCCTTTGATCTTTGGGAAATAAAAGAGAGGAAGTATCCCCGGCAAACGCGCCCCGGCCTTAAAAGGGGCCGTTTTACTCCAATTTGACGAGAGAGAAAAAAATTTGTTTCCAGAAAAACGCGGGCCGGAAAGCAGTTTGGCAAACGCCCGCCCCGTCCGGGAAAAAACGGCTTCCGGACGGGGCGGGCGTTTTTCCCGCCGTGCGGAGGGCTTTTACCAATGGAACAGACCTCCGCCTTGCCGGGCTTCCAGAAGTTCCAGGGCGGAGCAGAGCATCTCGGCCATGTCCGCCCGGGTCACATGCTGGGAAAGGCTTTTGGAGCTGGAGCAGCCGGCGGTCAGAATGCCGTGGGCGGAAAGGTTCACGGCGGCCTGATTTGCCCAGGCGTTTAAAGAGGTCTGGCTGCTGGAAAAGGACGCGGTGGAGGAAACGTCCGAAATGTCCAGCACCCGGTTTAAGATGACCGCGGCTTCCGCAGCGGTGATATCGTCGTTGGGGGAGAACACGGTCCCGCCGCTTCCCTTTTCCCCCTGAATGATTCCAGCTTTCAGCGCGGTGGCCGCGTAGTCTTTGGCCCAGGCGGGGATTTGGCTGTCATCCGCAAAGCCGGTGATGCTGACGTTGGAAAGGGAGGGGAGGCCGGCGGCGTTCATGGCGCTTGCCAGAAATTCGCTGCGGGTGACTGCTTCATCCGGATGGAAAAAGTACTGCCCGTTCAAGCATTCGCCCACCAAAAGGTTGGTTTCGGCCAGTTTAATGGCGGCCCGGTGCGCCGGATGTCCCTGCATATCTGCGTATGTGACTTTTGTGACGGGCTTTTCAATGACGACCTTGACCGTGGCGGCTTTGGAGACATTCCCCAGCTTGTCCACCGCCACATAGGTGAAAGAATCCTTTCCGGTCTTGTTTTCATAAGGCGTGTAGACAAAGGACGCGCTGTTTTCGTGGAATGTGACTTCCCCTCTGGCCGGCTTGCCCTTCAGCTGATAGGCGATGGTGTCTCCTTCCGGATCGATGGCGGAAAAAGCGCCGGAAATGGCGATGTTTTTATAGGTGGAGAGGGACAGGTTTTCCGCCACCGGGGCGTTGTTTTGGGTTTTCAACAGATGAATGGAGACGACGGCCTCTTTCCCTGTTCCTCCGGAAAAGACCGGCAGGAAAGAAAAGGCGGCGGTGTGCGCACCGGTTCCGGCAAGAGGATAGAACCGCAGGGTGCCGATCTGATCCATGTCTATCGTGGCGCCCGGGGGGACGTTTGCGCCGCCCAGCTTCAAAATGCCGTCGGTTCCGTCGGGCAGTTTGGTGACCACGATGCGCTTTAAGGCGTCATCGCCCTGAACCTGGGAAACAAAGTCGCTTTGCTGAAAGGCCACCGACTGATTGACAAGGCCGTTTTTGGCAAATGACGCCACGGCCGCGGTTTCTCCTTCCGCTTTGTTCCAGAACAGGGCCGAAGCTGGCAGAGCCATGGAAAAAAGCAAGATGAGAGAAAGGGCGGGGGAGATCATCCGACTGAGCTTTTTCAAAAAAATACCTCCTCGACAAAGTAATGGGAATCGATGGTATAGTCTTTGCCAATTTGGCTGGAATATTCCTTTTCTGTAACCGGCTTTTCCAAAAGGATGCTGTTTTGGCCCTTTTTCCCGGAGCCTTTTTCCCGGCGGGGCTGCCGTCCGGTGTCCACGGGGGCGGGAAAGGGCGGAACGAAGCCATGGGCGCGCAAATCGGCCTTTGTCAGAGCCAAAGAAGGTACAAGCGCCATTTTGGCGCTTGTACCTTTGTCTGTACAGCAAAACCCCTCCGGGAGCAAGTCCCCCGGAGGGAGATTATTTAGGGGGCGCCGGTTTTGGCATTTGGATGGTTACCGGGCGTCCAAAAGAATCGTTTCCCCGTCGGACGACGCCGAAATGGCGGTGATGGGGGAAGCGTAGCTGTCAATGATGCGGGACGCCACCGCGTCTTCCAGTTCTTTCTGGATCAGTCTGCGCAAATTGCGGGCGCCATAGGTCAGGGAATAGGATTTATCCGCCAGGTAGGAAAGCAGGCTGTCGTCATAGGTCAACGCGATATTCTTTTCCTTTAGGGCGCCTTTCAATTCTTCCAGCATGATTTTGGCAATGTCTTTGAAGTTCTCTTTGGTCAGCTGGTTAAAGTAAACGATTTCATCCACCCGGTTGAGAAACTCCGGGCGCAGAAAGTCGCCAAGGGCCTTAAGGGCCTTTTCCTTGCCTTGGGCGTTGAGATTTTTTCCAAATCCAACGGAGCCGCTCTTTTTGTCGCTGCCGGCGTTGGAGGTCATCACGATGACGGTGTTTTCAAAATTCACCTTCCGGCCATGGGCGTCGGTGATCTGTCCGTCGTCCAGGATTTGAAGCAAAATGTTCAGAACGTCCGGATGGGCTTTTTCAATTTCGTCGAACAAAACGACGCTGTAGGGCTTCCGGCGGATTTTTTCGGTGAGCTGGCCCGCCTCGTCATATCCCACATATCCCGGCGGGGAACCAATGATCCGGGAAACCGCGTGCTTCTCCATGAATTCGGACATGTCCATCCGGATGAGCGACTCCGGCGTGTTGAACAGGTCCTGAGCCAGCTGCTTTACCAGCTCGGTTTTGCCCACGCCGGTGGAACCCACAAAAATAAAGGAAACCGGCTTGTGTTTGGGGGAGATCCCCACCCGGCCCCGGCGGATGGCGGCGGCCACGGCATGAACCGCATCGTCCTGCCCGATGATGTGGGTTTTAAGCCGGGCTTCCAGCTTGGAAAGGCGCTCGAATTCCTGCTCCTGGATTTTACTGGCGGGAATTTTGGTCCAAAGCTCAATCACCCTGGCAAGTCCTTCCGCCGTCAGCTCCGGAGGTTTCCGCTCTTTGAGATCATGGAGTTCGGTATTGAGCTGCAGCTCCCGGCTGCGCAGGAAAGCCAGCCGCTCATAGGCTTGATCGCTGCTGTCCGCCAGCATAACATCCCGCTCCTTGGCGATATCAGCCAGCTCTCGTTCCACTTCATAGCGGCGGGCGGAGGCCTTGTCTTTTAAGTTGGCGTCGGAACAAGCTTCGTCCAAAAGGTCGATGGCTTTGTCCGGCAGGAACCGGTCGGTGATGTACCGTTCGCTCATGATGACCGCCAGCCGGGCTACCTCGGGGGCAATGTGCACCCCGTGGTAATCCTCATAGTAATGGGAAATGCCTTTGATGATGTCCAGCGTCTCCCCAATGGAAGGCTCGTTTACCGTTACCGGCTGGAACCTGCGCTCCAGGGCGGAATCCTTTTCAATATGCTTCCGGTATTCGGCAAAGGTAGTGGCCCCGATCACCTGGATTTCGCCCCGGGAAAGGGCGGGCTTTAAGATGTTGGCGGCGTTCATGGACCCCTCCGCGTCTCCCGCGCCCACAATGCTGTGCACCTCGTCGATCACCAAAATGATGTTGCCGATTTTTTTAATTTCCTCAATCAGCCCCTTCATGCGGCTTTCAAACTGGCCCCGGAACTGAGTTCCCGCCACCAAGGCGGTCAGGTCCAGAAGGTATACTTCCTTGTCCCGCAGCTTATAAGGGACGTTCCCTTCGTAAATGCGCTGGGTAAGTCCTTCCGCGATGGCGGTTTTGCCCACCCCCGGCTCTCCGATCAGACAGGGATTGTTTTTCTGGCGGCGGTTTAAGATCTGCACCACTCGCTCGATTTCCTCGTCCCGTCCGATGACCTGATCCAGTTTCCCTTCCTTCGCTTTCCGGGTCAGGGATATGCAGTAATTTTCAAGATATTTCCGCTTCTGGGACCGGTCCCGTTTTGCACCGTTCTCCTTCTCGCCTTGGGCGCGGGAAGGTTCGCCGGGCAGGTTTTCCCCCTGGGCGCCGCCGCCGAACAGCTTGTTTAAAAACGGAAACGTGGCGGTTTTTCCGCTTTCGTCGTCCTCGTTTTCTTCTTCCGGGCTTTCCGGAGGCTCCGTTCCTTCCAGGCTGCCGAGAGCCCCGATCATTTCGCTGTTCAGGGAATCTAAGTCTTCTTCCGAAATTCCCATTTTCTGCATCATATCTTCGACCGGTTTAATGCCCAGCGCTTTGGCGCATTTCAGGCACAAGCCCTCGTGTTTTTGCTGCCCGTTTTCAATTTTTGTAATAAAGACCACTGCAACGTTTTTTTTGCAACGGGAACAAAGAGGTGGCTGCATATAGTTTCTCCTTTATGGTTGAGTCAGTGTTTGCCGGAGGTAAATATAAAAATCCGAAAGTAATTGAAAAATGCGATAATATTCAAGGCCAGCGCCGCGCAAATGGCAAAAATGGCCCAGTCGGACGGCATCTGCGGAAAAATCAGAAGCAGGCAGCAGACCAGGAAAAAGAACACGCCCGCCCCTTTTCCCAACCGGTTGGACGGCATCACATCCTCAGTCTTTTGGTACAGCGTCAGCGCCCCGAGGCCCATCAGGGCTTCTTTGCAGAAAAAGATGATGACGGCCCAGAAGGGCACGATCCTGGCGGCGGCAATGCAGGTCAGCACGGTAAACGCCATGAGTTTATCCGCCAGCGGGTCCAGAATGCGGCCCGTCCGGGAGACCATGTTGTACCGCCGGGCAATGAACCCGTCCAGCACGTCGGTAAAAGAGGCAAGCGCATAAACCAACAGGGCATAGATGTAAGAATATTTATGGTTTCCGAAAAAAACCACCGGGAAAATGGGAACCAGAGCGAGCCGAATCAAGGAAAGCAGATTCGGGACATTCATGGGCTTCGCCTCCTCTTTTCTTATGTACTGTTACAGGGTTGGTAAAAACGGAATGGGGTTTCCTTCCATCAGCGCGCGGAGGAGATAAGTTTTTGAAACGGTTTCCTCAGGGAGTACACTGCCCAAAAACTGTGCCGCCCATGCAAGAAGAAATAAAATTAAAAGTCCCTTCGCAAGGCCGAACAGGGCGCCGCCCAGCCGGTTCATCAGATGAAGGCCCGGAAGCCGGGCAATGAGATTCAGCGCCCGGCCGATTATGGACAGCAGAATCAAAAGGAGAAAAAAACCGATGGCGAACACCGCCCAGAAGGCGATTGCATGAGAAAAAGTTTCCGAAAGAGCGGCGGAGGCCGCTGTGCCCGCCGCGTTGACCTTCTGGGTGACAACGTCGGAAAGATATGAAGCGGCGCGGTCATAAATCCCCAGTTTTTTTAAGGTGGAAACCACCTGGCCGCTTTCCGATCCGGATTCCGGCCCGGAAGTTTCCTGGCTCCCGCCGCCGGATTTGTCCGGCGCGGCGTTCCGATATTGCTCTTCCAGGAAAGTTTGGATCTTCGGCTGCATCCATTCGCCCACAGCGGGGGAGAACGATTTTGCGCAGTAATACGCGCCGGAAACGGCGATGGCCATGGTCAGAAGCCCCGCGATGCTGAGCACCAGGCCCCGCCGGGCGCCGGCGATGAGGCAGAGCAGCAAAATAAGAAGCAAAACCCCGTCGATGAGAACAGGACTCATTTTTTTCTCCTTTCCCGGCGTTCCGGCCTGTATAAAGAAGCGAGGGAAAGCCTGCCCCGGCCCGGAAAAGAAATCAAGGCGGAGGGACAAGAAATCTCCCAATTAAGCAGTGTATACCTTTTTGCGCGTTTCGTCAAAGCAGTTTTTTGTTCTGGAAAAACTTATTTCGGAAGATAAAGCCAGGCGCTGCCGGAACCCACCATCATCACCGACCCGTCCGACCGCATCAGGGCGTTCCGGGCGCTTTCGGTGTTTTCCAGCCGGGCGTAAAGCTTTAAATTTTTGGAGTAAACGTCTAGGTGGGAGGCGTATAAGACGGCAATGTACCGGCCGGCGGCGGAAACGGACAAAACGTCTTCATTAATGTCCAGAGAGGCGATTTCCCTGCCGGAGTCGTCCAGCGTGACCAAGTCTCCAAGGCTGCCCGCAATATATTTCCCCAAATGGAGGACGGCAAACCCGTCCCCGTCCATAGAGAAAGAACGCAGGCGCCGGTTGTCGTAAGAAAAGGTGCCGTCGATTTTCCCTTTGCCGTCCACCGCCAAAAAGTCGTTTTCACTCAAAACGGCAAGGTGATCCTTCATAGGAATGACGGACAGCACCATTCGGCTGCCCAGATCGGTTTCGCCATATTGCTTGTCGCTGTCCAGCTTGTAAAGGATCAGCTTGCTTTGAAACTGGGTTCCGCTTTGCCCGATGGCCACGGCGGCCATGGTCTTGCAGTCGTTGAAAACCGCGGCGTCCGAAACGAAACGGGAGGAGGAATTCCATTGGAATTTCCGCGCCTGTTCCTTGTCATAAACACTGACGGTGGCTTTGTATCCTTTGGACTGGGAGACGGCCGCCAGCCAGCCGGAACGGTTCAGGGAAGCGGAAAAAAAGGAAAGCTCGCCGCCCAGCTTCAGATGCAGGGCCTTTCGGCTGTCCGCAAAGGCATATAGATCCTGCCCACCGATGTCATACACCACGGAAGTGCTGCCGGATGTCAAGATGGCGGGTTTGGAAAGAGAAGCGGTTTCCGACAAAGCGGTCAGTCCGTTTTGGCTATAAATGCGAATTCCGGCGCTGGAGGCCCGGATCAGCCCGTTCCGGTAGGAGGCAAACCGGCTGCCCGCATCTTCGTCATAAGTGAATTGGGCGCTTTGGCTTGCGTCCCGTTCTGCCTTCCGATAGTTGACGGCGCGCCGCAGGGCGTCGAAGTTTAAACTGTCCCGGTGGACCACCAGGGAAACCGCGCCCAGTATGATTGCCAGCATGGCGGCAAAAGAAAGGATCCGCTTGAGCGGGCCTTGTTTTTGCAGGCGTTTCTTTTTTTTCTGTTTTTTCTTTTGTTCCAGAGTGTTCATACGCACCGGCTTTCCAAAAGAGCCGCCGGGAAAACTCCCCGGGGCGTTAAAAGAAGGTTAATTCTTTGCAGCTTGGCGCCGCCGCCGGCGCGGTCCATCGGGCGCTTCCGGCTACAACCGGCGGCGCGCCGGTTTCCAAGATCCCAAAGGCGAAAGCCGCCGGCGGCAAAAGTGGACCGGGGGCGGTTCAATTCCCTAAAATCCGGTCGGTCCCAACCTCTTCCCGGTACCAGAGACGGGAAAGGTACAGGCCGCCGGGAGGCAAAACCGGCCCGGCGGCAGAGCGGTTTCCGCCAGCCAGCAGCGCCGGGATGTCCTCCGGGGAAAGTTTGTCCAGCGCGGCGTACAGAATGGTTCCCGCACTGGTCCGTACCATATTATATAAAAAACCGTCTGCACAAATGCGCAGTGTGAGAAGATCTCCCCGCCTTTTCACCAAACAGTAATGCACGGTGCGCACAGTGGACCGCACTGGGGTGCCCGCCGACTGGACCGCCGCAAAATCCTGGGTGCCCGAAAACAGGGCGGCGGCCCGGTTCATGACCCTTTCGTTCAGGCGGACGGGATAAAAATAGGCGCGGTCCACATAAAAGGCGTTGCGGACCCGGGAATTATAAATCAAATAGGTATATTCCTTTTTCACGCAGGAGCCGATGGCGTTGAATTCCGGCGGAACTTCCGCTGCCTGTTCCACTACAATATCATCCGGCAGGCGGGTGTTTAAGGCCAAAGGCAGCCGGGCAATGGGAATGGAAGACGCAGTGTAAAAATTGGCGATATAAACCCGGGCGTGGACGCCGGCGTCGGTTCTGCCGCACCCGGTGACCCGCACCGGGTGGCAAACCACGGCGGAAATGGCCTTTTCCAGCGTTTCCGCCACTGTGACGGCGTTCTTCTGCACCTGCCACCCATGGTAGCGGGTGCCCACATACATGAGCTTCAGCGCAATGTTTTTCACAGGCCGTACCGCCCCAAAAGGATGACCGCGACGCAGACCCCAAGGCCCAGGGCAAGGGCGATATAATCGTTTTCCCGGTAGTGCAGCTGGCGCATCCGGGTACGGCCTTCACCCCCGTGGTAGCAGCGGCATTCCATGGCCACGGCCAGCTCGTCCGCCCGGCGAAACGCGCTGATAAACAGAGGGACCAAAAGAGGAATCAGGGCCTTAGCCCGATTGATCAGGTTCCCGGTTTCAAAATCCGCGCCTCTTGCCTTCTGAGCCGTCATAATCTTGTCGGTCTCCTCAATCAGTGTGGGGATAAACCGCAAAGCGATGCTCATCATCATGGAAAGCTCGTGCACGGGAAGCTTTAGGCGCTTTAAGGGGCCAAGCAGCTTTTCCAGCCCGTCGGTCAGCAGAATGGGCGAAGTGGTATAGGTCAAAAGGAAGGTGCCCACAATCAGCATGAGAATGCGGATGACCATGAAACCGGCGGAATAGATGCCTTCCTCGGTGACGCGAAAGATCCAAAAACGCAAGACGACGTTTCCGGGGGTGTAAAACAGATTTAAAACGGCGGTAAAGATGATGATAATAATGATGGGCTTGACGCCTCTTAAAATCGTCTTGGGCCTGACCCCGGACAGGATGACCGCCGCCGCAAGCTCCAGGAGTACGATCGCATAGGTGAGAAAAAATTTCGCGGAAAACAGCGTAATGATAAATAAAAGAACCAAAATCAGCTTTGTCCTGGGATCCAGGCGGTGAATCACCGTGTCCCCCGGAAAATATTGCCCCAGCGTCACGTCTTTAATCATGGCCGCACCTCCTCCAAATAGCGAGAATCGCGGCCTTGGCCTGCTCGATGGTGTAAACGGCGGGGTCCAGGTCCAGCCCCATGTCCCGCAGCTTCTGAAACACCATGGTCACCTGGGGAACCGTGAGGCCGATCGCCTTCAGCTCCTTGGCCCGGGAAAACACTTCCCCCGGCGTCCCGTCCATCACAATCCGGCTGTTGTGCATCACAACCAGGCGGCCCGCTGTTTTGGCCATGTCTTCCATACTGTGGCTTACCAGCAAAATGGTGGAGCCTTTCGCTTCGTGATAGGCTTTGATGTTTTCCAAAATGCTGTCACGCCCCGCAGGATCCAGCCCGGCGGTTGGTTCGTCCAGAATCAGCACCTCCGGCTCCATGGCGATGACGCCGGCAATGGCCACCCGCCGTTTCTGGCCGCCGGACAGCTCAAAAGGGGATTTTTGCAGGTCGTCCTCTCGGAGCCCTACAAAATGGGCCGCCCGCAGCACCCGATCCCGTATTTCATCCGGCCCAAGGCCCATATTGCCCGGGCCGAAAGCGATGTCCTTATACACCGTTTCCTCAAACAGCTGGTATTCAGGGTACTGAAACACAAGGCCCACCTGAAAGCGGGTGGCCCGCGTCACCTGAGGGGAACTCCAGATATCCGTTCCATTGACATAAACGTTTCCCGCGGCGGGCTTTAACAGTCCGTTCAAATGCTGGATCAGGGTGGATTTGCCGGAACCCGTATGCCCCATGAGGCCCACGATTTCGCCCTGTTCCACGGAAAAATTCACGTCATCCAGGGCGACGTGCTCGAAAGGGGTACCCACGCTGTACACATGGGACAGATGTTCTGTCTTTAATATAGGCGCCACTTGCTTCATTCCTTATTCTCTTAAATGGTGCGTGTTTGCATTCCTGGGGAAAACGGCAGATCACGCCCGCGGTGAATCGCAAAAACAGCCGGCCGGCTGTTTCAGCATGTCGTAAATTGCCTTGGCGCATTCGTCCACGGCGATGGCGTCCAGAGGAAGAGGAAGGCCCTCCGCCCGCAGCTGATAGAGCAGTTCCACCGTTTCCGGAACGTCCAGCCCCACCGATTTTAGCAGTTCCACATTCTGAAACACCGCCTGGGGCGTTCCGTCAGACAGAATTTTCCCGTGGTCGATGACCACCACCCGGTCGGCCTGGGCGGCTTCGTCCATATGATGGGTAATGAGGACCACGGTGATGCCCTCTTCCCGGTTCAGCGTGTGGATGGTGGAGAGCACCTCCTCCCGGCCGATGGGGTCCAGCATGGCGGTAGGCTCGTCCAGCACGATGCATTTGGGGCGCATGGCAATCACCCCCGCGATGGCGACGCGCTGCTTTTGCCCGCCGGAAAGCAGGTGGGGCGCATGGGTTCGGAATTTGTACATACCAACCCTGCTCAAAGCCTGATCCACCCGCTCCCGGATTTCCTTGGGCGGAACGCCGAGGTTTTCCGGGGCGAAAGCCACGTCTTCCTCCACCACATTGGCCACGATTTGATTGTCCGGATTTTGAAACACCATCCCCACCGTCTGACGGATGCGCAAAAGAAGCGCGTCGTCCTCCGTATCCATCCCGGATACATAGACCTTTCCGCCTTCCGGCAGCAAAATGGCGTTGAAGTGCTTGGCCAGAGTGGATTTTCCCGAGCCGTTATGCCCCAGAACGGCCACAAAGCTGCCCGTTTCAATTTCCAGGCTCAGATCCTCCAGAACCGGCATGACCACCCCTTCGTTGGTGGAATAGGAAAATCGAATGTGTTCTGTTTTGATAATATTGTCCATGTTATCTCCGAACGCCTGGGAAAACGAGGCCTCTTTTTCCCCCAGACCCTAGTTTGTTTCGTATGGCGTATGGCGGTTGGGCTAGCCTTCCCCGGCAATCCAGCGCCCTGCGGCGCCGCAGGGGAGGATCAGGCCGGTTTGGGTCACCGGGAGGCCTACTTCCCCGCATTCCACCCGCCCGCCAAAACGGGGAACCGCCAGCGCTCCCAGAAGATAGCCCAGGGCGGAAGGGGCAAGGCCGCTGGTATAGGAATTGAGGAGAATGAAGAGAGGCCGGCGGGATAAGGCCTCGAGACACAGTTCCAAAAGGGGGTAAAGCTTCTGTTCCAGCTTCCAGACCTCCCCGGAAGGGCCGCGCCCGTAGGAGGGAGGGTCCAAAATCAGCGCGTCATACCGGCGGCCCCGCCGGATTTCCCGCTCCACAAACTTGACGCAGTCATCCACAATATAGCGGACCGGGGCTTTTTCCAGGCTGGACAGCTTTAAGTTTTCCTTGGCCCAGGAGACCATGCCCCGGGCCGCGTCCACATGGCAGACGGCGGCGCCCGCCGAAGCGCAGGCCGCCGTGGCCCCGCCGGTGTAAGAAAACAGGTTCAGCACGCGGACGGGGCGGCCCGCCGCCCGGATCCGTTCCATGGCAAACTCCCAGTTCACCGCCTGTTCGGGGAACAGGCCGGTATGCTTAAAGTTCATGGGACCCACCTGAAAGCGCAGGTCTCCGTACCGGATGGTCCACCGGTCGGGCAGGAGCCTTTTTTCCCAGCGTCCGCCGCCGGAGGAGGAGCGGGCATAGCGGGCGTCCGGCCTTTGCCAAAGAGGGTGCTCCCTGGGCGTGTCCCAAATGGCCTGAGGGTCGGGCCGCACCAGAATGTGCGTTCCCCAGCGCTCCAAACGTTCCCCTCCGCCGCAGTCTAAAAGCTCGTATTCCTTCCACCGGTCCGATATCCACATAAGCCCATCCCATAAACTTCCGTTTTTAATGATACAGTGATATATTATAGCACCATATACCTCTATCAGTCAAATATCAATCCGGGAATTTTTTCATCTTTCTTGTGGTGAAAATTCCTTTGTGGTATACTATTTTTTACATTTCCATGCCGGAAGCCCCGGCGCGGAGAGAAGCAAACGGACCCGAGCTTTGCGAAGGGTTCCGGAGTTTACTTGAAAGGAGTGCGCTACATTGGCTACAGCAGGTCTTATCACCTTTCATTTTGCGCATCATTACGGGGCGCAGCTTCAGGCATATGCAACCATGCAGGCGGTCCGGCGGCTGGGCATGGACTGCCGGATCATCGACTACCGGCTGCCCCACACCACGCGCACCAACCGCCTGTTTCAGTTTCAGCCGTTTCCCAAGGCGGTTTTTTTAAACGGCCATACCTTGGCCCATTATCCCGCCCTGCGCCGCCGGTATCAGCGGTTTGAAACCTTCGTTTCGGACTGTATGGATCTCGGGCCACGGAGTTATGGAAGCCTTGCGGAGCTTCGGGCGGACCCGCCGGACTGCGACGTCTACCTCTCCGGCAGCGACCAGATCTGGAATCCCTATATTTTTAGGGCAACCGCTTTGACCCCGCCTTTTTCCTGACCTTTGTGAAAGGAAAGGACAAAATTGCCTATG
>JAQVYO010000095.1 GCA_028708585.1 Oscillospiraceae bacterium | reverse complement strand
GGATCTACGAGCCGGGGGAATTTACCAGAGGACTTTATTATCGGGAGGTTGAATAAACCGCATGCAGCTGAAAATCAAAGCCGTCTCCCCCCTGATGGGGAACAGAATTCCTCTGCCGGACTATGCGACGGAAGGCGCCGCCGCCATGGATCTGCGGGCCTGCCTTCAGGAACCTTTGACCCTTGCCCCCGGCGAACTGCGCACAGTTCCGACGGGGATCGCCATTGCGCTGCCTTCCCGGGCCTATATGGCGCTTTTGTTCGCCCGCAGCGGCCTGGGCGTGAAACACGGGATTTCCCTTTCAAACGGCGTGGGCGTCATCGACAGCGACTACCGGGGAGAATTGAAAGTTGGGCTTGTGAATTTGTCCCGCCGCGCGTATACTATAGAGCCGGGCGACCGGATCGCGCAGCTTGCGGTGGTTCCGGTGGCCCGGCCGGAGCTGGTTCCGGCGGATTGGCTGGAGGAAACCTCCCGGGGATCCGGCGGCTTCGGCTCCACAGGCAAATGAAAGGGATTTTGGAAAATGGCAATTATTTTGGCATCTGGTTCTCCCCGGCGGCAGGCGCTTCTGCGCAAAGTCGGGGTTTCGGAGTTTCAAATTCATGTTCCCAATGTCCGGGAGGAGGCGGATGCGGCGCTTCCTCCGGACAAGATGGTAAAAGTTCTGGCGCGGAAGAAAGCCTCCGCCTCCTCGTTCCGGCCGGGAGACGTGGTCATTGCGGCAGACACCGTGGTGGTGCTGGACGGCCGGGTTTTGGGAAAGCCCAAAAACCGGGCGGATGCGGAGCGGATGCTCTCTTTGCTGTCCGGGCGAAGGCACCAGGTGTATACCGGCGTCGCGGTGAAGAAAGATGAGGAGCTTTTGCTCAGCACGGAGAAAACCAACGTCTATTTTCGCACGCTGCTTCCCGGCGAAATCAAGGCATATGCGGCCACCGGCGAACCGGACGACAAGGCGGGGGCCTACGGAGTGCAGGAACGAGGGGCGCTGTTTGTGGAAAAAATCGAAGGGGACTATTACAACGTGATGGGCCTTCCCCTTTGTATGCTTTCCCGCATGCTTTTGACCTTCGGCATCAACCTGCTGACCGGGGAAGGGATGTAATCTGCCGGAGCGGTCCACAGGCAGAACCTTCCGCGCGGCGGACCGCCGCTTCTGGCGGCGGCGTCGGCTTGGCGAAGTTGGAAAAGATGCTTTCGGCTGCGGAGCGGATCTTTTGCGGTTTCCGGCGAAACGCGCCGGAGAAAACCATATTTCTGCCCTCAAAGGGGAGGTGCCCGGGTGAAAAAAAAGTTTTTTAAAACCAACGGAATTCTGATTTTGCTGATTGCCGTGGTCTTAACCCTGCTTGCGGGCCTTTATTCCGCCATGTTTGGCAGCAAAGCGTCTTTTGTGACCAACGCATGGGGAATTGTAACCACTCCGGTGCAGAAGCTTGTTTCGGAGTTTACCTCCTGGGCGGGCCATATTTACAGCTACACATACGAATTCGATACCCTGAAAAAAGAAAACCAGGAGTTAAAGCAGCAGATCGCCGATATGCAGGAAAAAGTACGGGACGGCGAGGCCAGCACCGCGGAAAACGAACGGTTTCGCACACTGCTGAACCTGCAAAAAAAGCGGCGGGACTTTACGTTTGAAAACGCCGCCATCGCCGACCGCGGCTCCTCCAACTGGTCATCCACATTAACCCTTGGCAAAGGCGCCGCCAATGGGGTGAAGGTGGACAACTGCGTGGTGAACGCCGCCGGCGATCTGGTGGGGATCGTCACCCAAGTCGGAACCAACTGGTGTACGGTAATCACTGTTACGGACCCCGGCCTGGAGCTGGGCGGCACCATTCTGCGTACCAGCGAAACCGCCATTTTAGAAGGCAGCCTGGAACTTTTGAAAAGCGGGCGTCTGAAGCTGTCTTACCTGTCCGAGCAAAGCGATGTGGTAAACGGCGACCTGGTGATTACTTCCGGAAAAGGCGGGGTCTATCCCTCCGGCCTGGTGGTGGGCTATGTGGAAAACGTGCGAAACGACGTGTCCGGCGCCACCCGGTATGCGGTGCTTTCCCCCGCTGCCGATCTTCGGAACCTCACCGAGGTGTTCATCATCAAATCCTTTGACATTGTGGAATAACCGCGGAAAGGAGAACGGCCGATGCCCATTCGCAACTGGATGATAAAATGGAGCGTTTACAGCCTTGCCTTGCTGCTGGTCTATTTTTTACAAACGCTGGTAACCGACCGGATTCTGATTTTCGGGGTCCGGCCCGATCTGATCCCCGTCGCCATTGCGGCGGTGGCCGTTTTGGAAGGAGGCGTGGGCGGCGCCGGGTTTGGTCTGGGCGCCGGCCTTTTTTCCCTGGCCGTATTTCACAGCGCCGGAATTTTAGCCTTGCTGATTTACCCGCTGGCAGGTGCCCTGGTGGGGCTTTTGGCGGAGTATGTGCTGCAAAACACGTTTTTAAGCTGCGCTCTCTGCGTTTTGATCTTTTTCACCGTCCTGGAGCTGTGGCGGATTTTGCCCCCTCTGATCGGCGGCGCGGCATTTCTTCCCCTTTTGGGCATCGCCCTGCCCGAGTTTTTGTATTCTCTCCTCTTTACCCTGCCCGTCTATGCCCTGTTCCGTTCCGTCTACAAGCGGGTGGGCGGCTTTTGGCTGTGAGCCACCCCCACTGCGCATCCTGAAACCGAGGTGCCAAAATCATGGATAAGCACACGTTTTTCACCCGTTCCATTGCTATTATGGTATTTATAGCGCTGATGATGGGCCTGTTTGGATACTCTCTATATGATTTTCAAATTGTCCACGGCGCCGAGGCGCTGGCTATGTCCGATAAAAAGATTGCCAGCAGCGACACGGTAGACTCCTCCCGGGGGGAAATCACCGACCGGTACGGCCGCGTTTTGGTGACCAACAGCCTGTGCTATAACGTCACGTTGGACCAGCTCAGCATGGGCGGCTACCAGGACCAGAACAAGCAGATTCTCAGCCTTGTGAACCTCTGTGCCAACAAAGGAGTCGCCTATACCGACGAGCTGCCCCTTTCCCAGGAAGCGCCCTATGACAGCGTTTTAAGCGGCGAGACCGCTTCCCAGCAGAAAATCTTCACAAGCTATCTCGCCGACCGGAAAATCAACGCGAACGGATCCGGGACGGCGCTTCTTTCCGTTTTGAGGACGGAATATGGCATCGACCCAGGCTATTCTGATGGGGACGCCCGGAAAATCGCGGGCATCCGCTATGAGCTGGACCTGCGCACCCGGAACATCGTCAACACCGCCTATGTATTTGCCGGCAACGTAAACATTGATTTCATCACTGTCTTAAAGGAAACCGGCTACTCCGGCGTCCGGATTGAAACTTCCACCATAAGAAAATATACAACGCCTTACGCCGCTCAGCTTCTGGGCTGGGTGGGCCAGATGAATCAGGACGAATGGAACGCCTATAAATCCAAAGGGTACAGCATGAACGCCCTCATTGGAAAGGACGGGGTGGAAAAGGCCTTTGAATCCTATCTGCACGGGTCCGGCGGGATCCGCATTGTGGACAGCAACACCTCCGGCAAGGTGGTGGACGAAACCTATGCCGTGAAGCCGGAGCCGGGGGACAACGTCACGCTGACCTTGGATCTGGGCCTTCAGGAGTCGCTCGAAACCGCCCTGGACAATTATATGAAGCAAAAAAATAAAAACCACGGGGCGGGAGCGGTCATCATCGACGTGCACAGCGGAGGGGTGCTGGCTATGGCTTCCTACCCCACCTATGATCTTTCCACTTTTTCCAGCAATTACAGCAAGCTTGCAAATCAGTCGCCTTCCCCCTTGTTTAACCGGGTTACCCAGGGCGTTTATCCGCCCGGCTCCACCTTTAAGATGGTAACGGCGGTGGGCGGCCTCCAGGAAGGAATCATCACCCCGTCCACAAGGGTCCTGGATACCGGCCGCTACGCCTATTACAAAGACTATCAGCCCATGTGCTGGCTGTACCGGGAATATCACCGGACTCATGGCTGGGTCAACGTCTCCAAGGCGCTGGAAGTATCCTGCAATGTCTTTTTTTACGATGTGGGCCGCAGGCTCACCATCCAGCTGCTGGACAAATATGCCTCTGAATTCGGCTTGGGCCAGCACACCGGTATCGAGCTTCCGGAGAGCGTGGGCGCTTTGGCAGGCCCCGAAAATTCAAAAAAGATAGGGCAAGACTGGAACGAAGGAACCGTCTTGTCCGCCGCCATCGGCCAGTCGGACAACTCGTTTACCCCCCTCCAGCTGGCAAACTATGTGGCTACGCTGGTCAACGGCGGAACCCGCTACTCCGTTCATGTGCTGCAGTCGGTCAAATCCTATGATTATTCCAGCATCGTTTACCAGCATCAGAACAAGGTCTTAAACTCCATTCAAATTTCGCCCCAAAACCTGTCGGCGGTAAAAGAGGGAATGCTGGCGGTCACCCAGACGGGCACCGCGGCCGCCATGTTTAAGGGATTCCCCATCAAGGTGGGGGCCAAAACCGGTTCCGCCCAGGTTGGCGAAAACAGTGACAGCAACGCGGTTTTTGTCTGTTTCGCACCCTATGACGACCCGCAGATCGCCATGGCTTTCGTGGCGGAAAAGGGCGGCGCCGGGTATGAATTGGCCCAAGTGGCAAGAAACGTTCTGGACTATTATTTCGGCACGCCGGATACGTCCAGCCAAATAGAAACAGAAAACTCCCTGCTCCCGTAAACGCCTTTTTTAGAGAACGCAAAAAAATGATCCGATTTTTCAAAATAAGGAAAAACGGACGGTCTGATTTTATCAAAGGCCGTCCAAATTTGAAAAAAACCCGGCCGCGCCGTGAGCTGAACCAGTAAAAATGGATATTATAAAAAACTCCTATCGTAGGGAATAAAACTTACGATGGGAGAAAATTTTTATAAAAAGAAGTTAACAGAGATCAAAGCATTTGGGCCGAAAATCTTTGAAATGAGGGCGGCGGGAATACACAAAGAAAATGAGATATGATCTTTTTTGTTCAAATTGATCAAAAAATTTCACATTTTCAGGGAATAAGCAGGGTTTTTCCCAGCTTGCAAAATACTCCATCCTATTATATAAATAAATTAGTATATTTTTAACTGTGAAAGGAAGTCAACATCAATGAATGAATTTCGTGGAAGCAGCGGATATGTAGCTTCGGACGACTTGATGCGGAGCGTGAATATTGCCATGGCCCTGCAAAAACCCCTGCTCATTAAAGGCGAACCCGGCACGGGTAAAACCATGCTGGCGGAAGCCGTTTCCCAGGCGTTGGGGCTTGACCTTATTATCTGGAATATCAAATCCACCACCAAAGCCCAAGACGGACTTTATGTTTACGATACAGTGCAGCGCCTGTATGACAGCCAATTCGGCGGCGAAGGCGTGGACAATATCGCAAAGTATATCAAACTGGGCAAGCTGGGAGAAGCCTTCCGCGAGAACAAGCAGGTGATCCTCCTCATCGACGAAATCGACAAGGCCGACCTGGAGTTTCCCAACGACCTTTTGTGGGAGCTGGACAAAATGGAGTTCTATATCCCCGAAACCGGGGAGACGGTGAAGGCCTCCGTCCGTCCCCTGGTCATCATCACATCCAACGCGGAAAAGGAACTGCCGGACGCGTTTTTGCGCCGCTGCATCTTCCACTATATCGCCTTCCCGGACAAAGAGATGATGGAACGCATTGTCCGCGTCCATTTTGACCGGCTGGACGACGAGCTGCTCCGTCAGGCGCTGGATGCCTTTTATCAGCTGCGGGACGTAAGGGGTCTCCAGAAAAAGCCCAGCACCTCCGAACTGATCGACTGGGTTCAGGCCCTTCAGATCGGGGGGGTTTCCACACGAAAGATCACGAAGGAGCTGCCCTTTGCCGGCGTGCTTTTGAAGAAGAACGAAGACTTAGACACCCTCGTCCGCGTCCGAAACGCGCGGCACGCTTAAACCGCCTATGTTTACTGATTTTTTTTATTTGCTCCGGGCAAACGGGCTG
>JAQVYO010000094.1 GCA_028708585.1 Oscillospiraceae bacterium | reverse complement strand
CAAGAACCCTATCTGCCCCGGGTAGTACTGCAGCGGCTCCCCTCCGCCATCAGCCATGTGCAGGGAAGCAGCGCGGTTCCCGATCTTCAGGGCACCGTTCTGTTTTACCCATTTCTAGAGGGAAGCCTTTTGCTTTGCAACATATCTGGTTTGCCTGGAAACGATTTTTATGCCTTTCATATTCATGAGGGCGGCAGCTGCGCGTCCGGCGGGGATGTCTCTTTTCAGGAAGCGGGGCCACATTTTAACCCTCAGGGGGTGCCCCATCCGAACCATGCGGGCGATTTACCCGTTCTGATGGCCACAGATGGCTTTGCCTGGACGTTATTTTACACAGGACGGTTCACGCCGGACCAAGTGATTGGAAAAACGATGATTATTCATCAGCTTCCAGACGACTACCGCTCTCAACCGGCCGGCGCTTCCGGAGCGCGCATTGGCTGCGGCGTCATCGTCCGAACATAGGGCCGGGCGCTTCTCTGTATGGCTGCAAAGCACCCAAAGCAAGGAGCCTGAATTTCGCTTCCGAAAGTTCAGGCTCCTTTTTGCACCTTAAACTGATACAGATCCCGGGTCCCGGCTTAAATCCAGGTTTCTTCCGTCTCATGCTTTTTCGAGCGGTTCATAAGCTCCTGGATGGCAGTATGTACGTCTTTTCCATGATAAAGCACCTGATACGCGGCGTCGGAAATCGGCATTTCCACTCCTGCTCGTTTTGCCAGATGCCAAGCGTTTTGGGCCGCATAATACCCTTCTACAACAGCGTTGATTTGACTCATTGCTTCCATCACGGGAATTCCCTGGCCGATGAGAATACCTGCCCGCCGGTTTCGGGAATGCATGGAAGTACAGGTCACAATCAGATCGCCTACGCCGGCCAGCCCGCCAAAGGTCTCTTTCTTCCCGCCAAGGACAACCCCCAGCCGGGATATTTCCACAAGCCCCCGGGTCATCAGCATCGCTTTTGTATTGTCTCCGTAGCCCATTCCATCGCAGATGCCGCAGCAAAGCGCGATAATATTCTTCAGCGCGGCAGCCAGTTCCACACCCACCACATCGGAACTGGTGTACACCCGAAAATTCCGATTCATAAACGTATCCTGTACTAATTCAGCAAGTTCCCGGCTGCCGGAGGCCGCCACGCACGCGGTAGGTATCCTTCTCGCCACCTCTTCCGCGTGGGATGGTCCGCAAAGAACCGCCACAGGGTTATTCATTTCCTGAGCAATCACTTGAGAGAGCCGCAAAGCACTTTCCTTTTCAAAACCTTTGGAAACGGAAACCACCACCGCTCCCGGGGCAATGACCGCAGCAAGCATCCGGGCGGTTTCCCTCACTGCAAACGAGGGAACGGCGCACACCACCATATCGGCCTGTCCCACTTTTGCCATCTCACTGGTAAATATCAAATTTTCCGGAAGCATTACGCCTTCCAGCATCGGATTTTTCCGACTTTGCCGCAGCAGGTCCGCTTTCCGGGCGTGGCTGGACCATAACAGCACTTTGTGGCCATTTTCCAGAAGAAGCAGAGGTAGGGCGGTCCCCCAGCCACCGCTGCCCAGGACTGCAATTTTCATATCGTCGCCTCATTTCTTTGAAAGATGGAATTTTCGTTCCTCTCCCCGAAGAAGTCTTCCAATATTTTCCCGATGCATAATCAGCAGCAGAAGTCCGCACAAAAAAGCCAAGACAATGGAAACAGCGCTGGGCTTCATGAGATACCAAACCGCAAACGGAAAGCAGAATCCGGCTAAAACGGATCCCAGGGAAACCCACTGAGTCAATGCAACGGACAGGATAAAAATCCCCATGGTCAAGGCAAAAACTCGCCAGTCCATCATGGCGGCCAGCGTTCCGGCGGAAAGGACCCCTTTTCCCCCTTTAAACCGGAAGAATATAGGAAATACATGTCCCAGCATCACAAAAAAGCCGGACCAGAGGCCGCCTTCAACCCCCCAGCCAAACGGGACCAGAAGGGTCTTGGCCAAAAGCACCGCAACCACCACCTTTAGCACATCTCCAAGGATCACCAAAAATGTAAGCGGCCCATGAAATGTTCGGTAAAAATTGGTCAACCCGGCATTCCCGCTCCCGTGGTTACGGATATCGTCTTTTAAAATATACTTGGAGATAATGATTGAGCCGTTGAAGCATCCCAATAAATAAGAGATCACCGCTGTCAACGCAAGCCTGAACAAAAACATGCCGTTCCCCCTTCTCGTTCCTTATTCTATTTTTCTCTCTTTTCTCGGGCCGTTATGCGAATGGGAGTGCCTTCCAAACCAAAGGTGCTTCGAATGCGGTTTTCCAAATATCTTTGATAGGAAAAATGAAAAAGCCTTAAGTCATTGACAAAGACCACAAAATGGGGCGGCTTAACGCCCGCCTGCGTCATGTAATATAATTTCAGCCTACGGCCGCGGTCAGTTGGGGGCTGCACGCGGGACACGGCGTCGGCCAGCACCTCGTTTAAAACACCGGTGGTAATTCTCATCGACCGCTGCCCCGCAACAAAGCTAGCCAATTCAAAAACCTGACACACCCTTTGGCCAGTCAAAGCAGACAGGAATAAAATCGGCGCATAGGTCATATATCCCAGATCCCGGCGGATTTCTTCCCGCATTCGATCCATGGTCTTGCTGTCTTTCTCAATCAAATCCCACTTATTTACAACAATAATAGACGCGCAGCCCGCTTCATGCGCCAGGCCCGCTACTTTCGTGTCTTGCTCGGTAACACCATCCCTGGCATCCAGCATAATCAGGCAGACATCCGCCCGTTCAATGGCTATCGCTGATCGGAGCGCACTGAACGTTTCGATCCTGTCGTCTACTTTTGCTTTTTTGCGCAAGCCGGCCGTATCGATAAAACAGTATTCCCCGTAATCATTTTTAACATAGGAGTCCACAGCATCACGGGTCGTCCCCGCCATATCGCTGACAATCACCCGGTTTTCCCCCAGAATGCAGTTTACCAAAGAAGATTTTCCCACGTTTGGTTTGCCAATGACCGCAACTCGGACGATATCTTCATCCGCCTCCTGGTCCTCTTCCGGCGGAAAATAAGACAAACAGGCATCCAGCAAATCCCCGGTGCCATGTCCGTGAATCGCAGAGACCGGAATGGGATCTCCCAGCCCTAGGTTATAAAATTCATAAATATCCGGATTAACCGGGCCAGTGGAATCCGCCTTATTGACCGCCAGAACAACCGGTTTTCGGGACCGCAGCAGCAAAGAAGCAACCTCCCGGTCAGGGGCTGTAAGACCGGTTTTCAGGTCGGTCAGAAAAATAATCACCGTTGCGTTGTCAATGGCAACGCTTGCCTGCTCCCGCATAAAGGAGAGAATGTGATCATCGGTATTCGGCTCAATCCCGCCGGTATCCACGAGGGTAAACCTTCTCCCGTTCCAGTCACAGTCGGCATACAGGCGATCTCGGGTCACCCCCGGTGAATCCTCCACAATGGAAAGCCTCCTGCCTACCAATTTATTAAACAGCATGGATTTGCCGACATTCGGCCTGCCCACAATGGCAACAATGGGTTTTGCCATGCAATCACCTCGCAACGAATTATTTTGTATGATAGCACCTCATTGGCTCTCTCTTTAGATTTGACAAAATAGTAAAATTTATCAGCCATCCCCTGCAATAGCTTTTAAAAGTTCATATCCATCCTGCGCAACCGGCACCACGGGAACCCCCAAAGCCGTTTTAAGCTCTTTGATCGTCACATCGTCCAGGAACATATCTTGCCCGTGCCGCAGCATATTGACCGGAAGGAGAAGCCGTTCGCCCAAATCCCTGCCTTTCAGCTGGGCAATTAAATCCTGCCCAGTCAACAGGCCAGCCACCACGATGGTCTCTCCGAAAAAATGGTTGACAACAGGATACACCTTACTAACCATTTGGGGATAATCCGCCTTTAACCGGTCCATCAGTTCCTGCAAAAAGGGCGCTGCCGACAAGCCTGTTGCAATGGAGAAGGGTGCTGGAACTTCCGCCGGCTTGTTCTCCTCCAGCGCCGACTCAAATTCTGAGCAAAGCCGCCGGAGCATCCCCACGCCGTTTTCCAGCTGAGGATATCCTTCATAATAGTCTTCCGAAGGCAAGGGCCGCCCGGCAAGCAAATAAAATTCATCCGAGCAGAAAAAAAGCGTACTGCCTGTTTTTTTCCTGCAGTCAGCTCCAAACGACTCCACCTGGTCCACCACCGCCGCGGCTTGTAAAGAGGTGTAGGGGAACAGTGGATATAATCCTTCCCGATGCCGGGTTAGCCCAACCGGAACAATGGAAACGCTGTTGACGCCCGGATAAAGCCGCGCAAGGTCCTGCATAGTGCGCACAAGTTCCGGTCCATCGTTGACACCGGGGCAAGATACGATCTGGCAGTTTAAGGTGATTTTCTCATGGGCAAAACGTTCGAGCCACTTTAGCGTTTCTCCGCCTCTGGGATTTCCCAGAAGCTTTGCCCTCAGTTCCGGATTCGTGGCATGAACAGACAAATTTAAGGGACTGATGCGCAAATCAATAATGCGCTGCAGTTCCCGTTCTGACAAATTGGTTAACGTTATATAATTCCCCATTAAGAAGGAAAGCCGTGCGTCGTCATCTTTAAAATAAAGGCTTTCCCGCAATCCCTTGGGGAGTTGATCCACAAAGCAGAAAATACAATTGTTGGCACAGGAACGCGCGTGGTCCATTAAATACGTTTCAAATTCCAGGCCGAGAGGTTCCCCTTCTACTTTTCGGACCCGTACCTTACGAATTTTCCCGTCCTGCCCTTTCAGTTCAACGGAAAGCTTTCGATCATAAGTATAATATTGGTAGTCCAGCACATCGTGAATGATTTTTCCATTAACAGAAAGAAGGGTTTCGCCCGGATGCATCCCAGAACGGGCCGCGGGGCTGCCTTTCTGTACAGATTTAATAGCGGCGGACATGAAATGCCTCCTTTCCACAACCGTCCGCAAGCGGGTCTTACGTTCTTTTGAGTATTATAGCCTGTTTTGTTTGAAAAGGAAAGAGAAATAAATTGCAAACAACGGATTTTCCTTCATGGATTTGTTTTTATAAAAACGAAACAAAGTCCTTTCTTCTTTTTTACAGGGGAAAACTGTGTACCGGAACCCATTATGCGAAAACGGAGGGCAAAAGCTCTCCGTTTTCGCATAATGCCTTGGACCCATCTCTTCCGGCGCTGTCCGGACACCCTTTTCCGGCTGGAAACCACACGCAGTCTTCCGGCGTTTCGCCTCACGTTTCCGCAGTTTCGCTGGCCTCAGGTTTCGTCCCGGTTCATTGCCTCAAACGGTTCTCAGGTCTTCCTTTATTGAACGATAAAAGGACTTTGGCACAACTTTTTCGCCCATTTCTATAAAGCAGATCCTTTTATCTATTATTCACTACTAATTAATATTCAGTAGTTGATTCTAGTATACCAGCTACCTCCAAGCAATGCAATATTATTTTAAAAATTTTTATAAAAATTTCAGCCGCAAACACATTTCGTCAAAAAAGGCGCCGGGACCCAAACGTCCGGCGCCTTTTCTGACCCCAAATCTTTATTTCACGCCCATCCAGGAGGAAACGACCATTTTCTGAACTTCTGTAGTTCCCTCGTAGATCTCGGTAATCTTTGCGTCGCGCATTTTGACCTCCATGCGGTATTCCCGAGTAAAGCCATATCCGCCAAACAATTGCAGCGCGCGTCGGGTAACGTCGCTGGCAGTCTGCGCCGCAAACATTTTGGCCATAGCAGCAAGATGCGTATATGGTTCGCCCTTATCCTTTGCGGCGGCGGCACGATAGACCAGCAGCCTTGCGGCGTCTACCTTTGTCTGCATATCCGCCAGCTCAAACTGGGTATTTTGGAACTGGGAGAGGCGTTTGCCAAATTGGATTCTTTCCTGCGTATACCGTACCGCCTCATCAATCGCACCCTGCGCAAGCCCCAATGCCTGGGCCGCTATGCTAATCCTTCCGCCATCCAAAGTCTTCATGGCAATTTGGAATCCCTTTCCCAATTCGCCCAGTAAATTTTCCTTTG
>JAQVYO010000093.1 GCA_028708585.1 Oscillospiraceae bacterium | reverse complement strand
CATGGAATCGATCTCCGTACGGATCATGGCGCAGGCCTCGTCCACCAGGTCGATGGCCTTATCCGGCAGGAACCGGTCGGTAATATACCGGTCGGACAACGTGGCCGCCGCGATAATGGCGCCGTCCTGGATTTTGACGCCGTGGTAAAGCTCATACCGTTCCTTCAGTCCTCTTAGGATGGCAATGGTGTCCTCCACCGTGGGCTCGCTTACCATAACCGGCTGGAACCTGCGCTCCAGCGCCACGTCTTTTTCAATATACGGCCGGTACTCTTTCAGCGTAGTGGCGCCAATACAGTGCAGCTCGCCTCTGGCCAGCATGGGCTTTAACAGGTTGCCCGCGTCCATAGCCCCTTCCGCCTTGCCCGCGCCCACGATAGTATGCAGCTCGTCGATGAACAGGAGGATTTTCCCTTCGCTTTTTTTCACCGCGGCCAGAACCGCTTTGAGCCGCTCTTCAAATTCGCCCCGGAATTTCGCGCCTGCGATCAGCGCCCCCATATCCAAAGCAAAAATCGTTTTGTCCGCAAGGCTCTTGGGCACGTCGCCCCGGACAATTCGTTGGGCCAGCCCTTCGGCAATGGCGGTTTTTCCCACGCCCGGTTCCCCGATCAGCACCGGGTTGTTCTTGGTTTTCCGGGACAGGATGCGGATCACATTCCGGATTTCATCGTCCCGCCCGATCACCGGGTCCAGCTTTCCGCTTCTTGCCCGCTCCACCAGATCGCTGCCGTATTTTTTCAGCGCGTCATAGGTTTCCTCCGGCGTATCGTTGGTCACCCGCTGGTTCCCGCGAATAGCCGACAGCGCTTTCAGGGCGTTTTCCCTTGTGATCCGATAGGCGCTGAACAGCTCCTTTAAAACGGAATCCGGATGCTCCAGCAGAGACAAAAACAGGTGCTCCACAGAAATGTATTCATCTTTCATGCTCTGGGCCAGCTTTTCGGCGCCGTTCAGCGCCTGATCCACTTGAGCGGAAACATATACCTTTCCCGCTTCCCGCCCGGAACCGGTTACATGAGGCAGCTTTTCCACCTCGTGCGCCACCGCCGCTTCAAAACTGTCCGTATTGATTTCCATTTTTTTTAAAAGTTCGGGGATCAGCCCGCTCTCCTGCCTCAGAAGAGCGGAAAGCAGATGCGACTGCTCCATCTGCCCATTCTGTTGCTCCACCGCCAGACTTTGGGCGTTCTGCACCGCTTCCATTGATTTTTGCGTTAATTTTTGAAGGTTCATACTTCCTCCCCCTTCCAAAGGACCATTCAGGCCAGCCGCGGTCTAGGCGCTGCCCCTTTGCGCAGCGCATGGGGACAGGGCCTTGTCTTCTTTTGTCCGCTGGATCAGAACCTTACTTCGGCTCCTCTTTATTCCTTATTATACCATACTTTCTAGAACAAATTGTGTCTAAATTGTTAACGTTAGCACTCTTCGGCTCAGAGTGCTAACGTAAAAATTTCTTGCAAAGAATAGAAGTCTGTGGTAGTATATAGATTAGTTTTGATTTTAACCATATTTCGCTCCGGTTTTTTCTGCGAGACGGTATGGTTTTTGAATTACCGAAAGGAACGATGGAACATGTTAAGAACGATTATGACGGTGCTGCAGGTACTTTCCGGTATGATCCTCACCATCATCGTTTTGATGCAGTCGGGGAAAACCGCCGGGCTGTCCGGCGCCATTTCCGGCGGCACAGAAACGTTTTTATCCAAAAACAAGGCGAAAACCATGGACTCTAAGCTGGCAAGGGCAACAAAATATGTGGCGTTTGCTTTCATCATTCTCACTCTTAGCTTAAGCATGGTGTAATCGCGCGCGGGCCGGATGGTTCCAGGCCCGCATTTCGTTTTGGCCCTGCTGAAGCGGGCAGATCCTCCAGCTGTCATTCCCGGGAGTTTTTCCCCGGGAATTTTTTATGGAAAAAACCGGAGAAACGCGAAAGAACCGCTTGATTTCAAAACACCGGTATTATTTTTTCCCGACGCTGTCAATACTACTGAAAACGGCTTTTTTAAGCCTTATCTGACAGCGGAAGGAAGAATTACATTGAAGGCAGTCATTTTGGCAGGCGGAGAAGGTACCAGGCTTCGCCCTCTTAGCATCACCCGGCCCAAGCCCATGGTTCCCTTGTTTGATAAACCCGTCCTGGAACACAGTATCTCCCTTTTGCGGAAAAACGGCATCACAGATATCTGCGTTACGCTGCAGTACAGGCCGGACTGTATTACCGATTATTTTGGAGACGGCAGCGCCTTTGGCGTCTCCTTAAAATATTTTATCGAAGAAACGCCCCTGGGAACGGCGGGAAGCGTAAAAGCCTGCGCAAAGTTCCTGGGAGACGATGATTTTTTGGTCATTAGCGGGGATGCCGTCTGCGATTTTAATTTAAACGCCTGCGCTTCGTTCCATCAAAGCCGCTCCGCGGACGCCACTTTGGTTTTATACCGGCATGAAACCCCCCTCGAATACGGCTTGGTACTCACCGACAGGCAGGGCCGCATTCTTCAGTTCATTGAAAAGCCCTCCTGGGGACAGGTGTTTACCAATATGGTGAATACCGGGATTTATTTTCTCAGTCCCCGTGTGCTGGACCGGGTTCCGGCAGACAGCCCCTGCGATTTCGGCAAGGATCTGTTTCCTTCCCTTCTGTCCAGCGGGCGGCCTCTTTACGGCTGCGCGGCGGAAGGCTATTGGTGCGATATTGGAGACTGCGCCGCTTATTTAACCTGTATGGCGGATATTCTTTCCGGCAAGACCCAATTCAGTCCTCCGGCACCTCAGGTGCGGCCGGGAATATGGTCCCATTCGCCTCTTCCGGACCATGCTCAGTTCTCCCCTCCCTGTTATATCGGCGAAAATGTCTTAATCGGCGCTGGCTCCCTCATCGGACCCTGCACCGCCTTAGGCGGCCGAAGCAGCGTTGGAGAACACAGCTTGGTCCAGCGCAGTATGCTGGAGGCTGCCCGGGTAGGCGACCGCGCCACGCTGTACGGGGCAATTCTCTGCCGTGGCTCCGCCGCGCAGGACGGGTCGATTTTAAACGAAGGCGCTGTTCTGGGCGAGGAAAGCATTATCGGAAAAAACGCCATTGTCATGGAAAAAAGCCGCATCTGGCCCAACCAGGAGGTTCCGGCTGGGGCGCGGCAAAACGGCAACCTCGCTGCGGGCGGTCAGAAACGAAATCTGCAATTCGGTGACGGAGGGGTTGTCCGGGGAGAACTCAATCTCGAAATTACGCCAGAGCTATGCGTTGCCTTCGGTGCCGCCCTTGGCCCAAACGGTCCCGTGGGGATCGGATGGAGCGGAGGAAAGGGCGCCGCCAACCTGGCGGACGCCGTCAGCTGCGGTGTTCGGGCTGCCGGAGGTGTCGCCGCGGTTCATGACGGCGGAAGCGAAAGCGCCGCTGCCTGGGTGGCGCTCATCGACTCCTTCCCCCGTTCTATATTCGTAAATCAGCAGGGAAACCAAATTTTCCTTCGATTCCTCGGTCCCCAGGGACTTGCCCTTGGCAGAGCCGAGGAACGGAAAATGGAAGGCCTTTTGCTGCGGGGCGAGCAAAATTATGCCGCCGCCATGTCCATGGGAGAGCTTTTAACCCTAAACGGTATTGGGGAACAGCATGCGGAGGAAGCCGCAAAAGCCGCCCGGGATTCCTTCCCGGACTTTAAACCCTTCCCCGTTTCCATGGAAGGAATGGCTCCGGATTCGGACGCGCTTCTGCTGGCGCTGAAAAAACTGGGCTGCCATCTCCGCAAAAGAGAACCGGGCATTCCGCTGTTTCGCAGCGCCCACGGCGGCCTCCGGCTTTCCGCTGTGGATGAACGGGGCATTGTTCTCCCCCCTTGGCGAATGCTTACGCTGCTTTGCCGCATTGCTTTGGAGCGGGGTGACGGCGCGGTGGCCGTTCCGGCGGATGCCACTGCCGCCATTGAGCTGCTGGCCGAAAGTTTGGGAGGCCGGGTACTTCGCCTGGGCCGGGATGGTAAGAAAGCCGAAACGCTTTATGCCCGCCAGATTTTCCTGCGGGATGCATCCTTCGGCGCCGCCTTAATCTGCGCCCAAATGGGTGCCAAAAGGCAAAAGCTCCACGATATGGCGGAGCATCTTCCCCCCTTTCACACAGAAATCCGGGAAATTCCCCTGTCCGGAAGCCGAGGCTCCGTCATGCGCAAGCTGGCCGAAACGGAAGCCGGAGACGAAAGCTCCCTTCAAGGAACCGGGCTGCGATTTGAGCTAAAGGGCGGCCACGTCTATATCGCGCCCCTCAACCGCCGTTCCGCACTGCGCATCATCGGCGAAGGGGAAACGGCGGAATTGGCTCAGGAACTCTGCACCTTGTTTGAAAAAAAAGTGAAAAGCGCGGACGCATGACGCTGTAAGCCGCGGAAAAGAAAATTTGATGTATACAACTCCTTAGTTTGGTGTTATAATGATTTTAAGTAACATGTGTCCGGCAACCGGCCGGAATTTGATTTTTCCTATCGCACATTGGTGCATACAATAAAAGAAAAGCGCGAAATTAGCTGGCGGCAAAGGACTTTTTTCGACGTGACGGGGTCGGAAAAATCCAGACTTGTCTGGCTCTGTTTTTCTGCGCTTTTTATATTAAATTAAGGAGTGAAGCATTCCCCTATGGCAGAAAAGTTAAAAATTATCGCTCTGGGCGGCCTAAACGAAATCGGAAAAAACCTAACCGTTTACGAATACGGCGGGGACATTCTTGTGGTGGACTGCGGCATGGGCTTCCCGGATGACGACATGTACGGCATTGACGTTGTCATTCCGGATATCAGCTATCTGGTGAAGAATAAACACCGCGTCCGCGCCATCTGTCTGACCCATGGGCACGAAGATCACATCGGCGCGCTGCCCTACGTTTTGCGGGACTTAAACGTCCCCATTTACGCCACCCGTATGACCGCCGGCCTGGTAGCAATCAAGCTGGAAGAGCACGACCTGCCGCATAAAGCGCGGATTATTACCGTTCACGCGGGAGAAACCATTAAAGCGGGTTGTTTTTCAGTGGAATTTATCCGCATCAACCACAGCATCGCCGACGCTGTTTCCCTTTCCATCAAAACCCCTTTGGGCACGGTGATCCAAACGGGAGACTTTAAAATCGACCCCACCCCCATCAAAGGAGAAATGATCGATCTGGCTCGATTCGGCCAGCTGGGAAATGAAGGCGTTCTGGCTCTTCTGGCCGATTCCACCAATGTGGGAAAGCCTGGCTACAGCGCCTCCGAACGAAAGGTGGGCGCAACCTTCGACACCCTCTTTAAGGGCTGCGACCAGCGCATCATTGTCACTACCTTCGCCTCCAATGTGGACCGGATTCAGCAGATCATCAACATTGCGGCCCGTTACGGCAGAAAAGTGGGCATTACCGGCCGCAGCATGGAAAATGTCATGAGGGTTTCCACCCAGCTGGGGTATATGGATATTCCCCCCAACACCATTGTGGAAATGTCTCAGCTTAAAAATCTGCCCCGGAACAAAGTGGTCATCATTACCACCGGAAGCCAGGGCGAAACCATGTCCGCTCTGGCACGCATGGCCTTTTCCACCCACAAGCAGGTGGATATCGTCCCCGGCGATCGGATCATCATTTCCGCCTCCGCAATTCCCGGCAACGAAAAAACCATCAGCCATGTCATCAACGAGCTGTTCCGCAAGGATGCGGAGGTCATCTACGAACGGCTGTCAGATATTCATGTTTCCGGCCATGCCTGTCAGGAAGAGCTGAAAATCATCCATGCGCTGACAAAACCCAAATACTTCATCCCGGTCCACGGAGAGCAATGGCACCTGAAAACCCATGCCAAGCTGGCCCGTTCCATGGGTATGGACCCCAAAAACATCATTATCAGCGACATTGGCAAGGTCATTGAGATCACGAAAAATTCCATCCGCCTCAACGGATCCGTCCCCTCCGGCCGCGTGCTGGTGGACGGGTACGGCGTGGGCGATGTGGGCAGCGTGGTTCTGCGGGACCGCAGGCATTTGGCTCAGGACGGCATGATCGTCGTGGTAATCAACCTGTCCGGCGAAGACG
>JAQVYO010000092.1 GCA_028708585.1 Oscillospiraceae bacterium | reverse complement strand
CCTCGTATTTGCAGTTTTTTGACGCTGCCGCTCCTTTGGTTTCCTTTGAAAGCGTGGATATGGATCATGCGTTTTTCGCCTCCCGTTATGATAAAGGAACGCCGGACTATATCAACTGCCCTATGAACCAGGAAGAATATACGGCCTTTTGGATGGAGCTTTGCGGGGCGAAAGAAGCCGCTGTCCATGGATTTGAGGACGGAAGCGTATTTGAAGGCTGTATGCCGGTGGAGGTAATGGGCCGCAGGGGCAGAGATACGCTGCGGTACGGTCCGCTGAAGCCCAAAGGTTTGCGGGACCCCAAAACCGGGAAAATGCCTTATGCGGTGGTGCAGCTGCGGAAGGACAACCGGGAAGGCAGTATTTATAATCTGGTGGGGTTTCAGACGCACCTTGCTTTTCCGGAGCAGCAGCGGGTGTTTTCCATGATTCCGGCGCTGCGCAGCGCGAAATTTTTAAGGTTCGGCGTCATGCACCGGAATACTTTCTTAGATTCTCCCAGGCTGCTCAATCGATATTATCAGGCCCGGCGGGACCCTAGGGTGGTGTTTGCCGGGCAGATTACCGGGGTGGAAGGATATGTGGAGTCCACCGCTTCCGGATGCCTTGCGGGGGTGGAACTGGCCAGAAGAATGCTGGGAAAGCCGCCTTTCAATCTACCGCGGGAAACCGCCGTGGGCGCGTTGGCCTCCTATATCAGCGATGCGTCGGTGACAGATTTTCAGCCGATGAATATCAATTTTGGGATTATGCCTCCTTTGGGCCGTTCCACCCGGGGAAAACGAGAGAAAAACGAGGCAATTGCCAGGCGTGCGCTAGATATTCTGGATCGGAAAATACCGGAAGATACCGCACCGGAGCCGGTGAGGGAGGGCGAAGCGCGCGCTTTGTTTTAAGGGTGATATCAGAAAGGGAGGTTTCCCCTATGAAGATTATTGTGGATGCTATGGGCGGCGACAATGCGCCGGATGAAATTGTCCGAGGAGCACTGCGGGCGGCGAAAGAGCTGGAACTTGAGATTATGCTGGTGGGCAGAGGAGAAGATGTTTTAAAAGTTCTGGAGAAAAACGGAATGCAGTCTTTGCCCCGGGGCGTTGAGATTGCGCATGCTCAGCAGGTCATTACCGCGGAGGACAACCCCGCAACCGCTTTTCGGGAGAAAAAGGACTCCTCTCTAACTGTTGCGCTGAATTTTCTTCGGGAAGGGGCGGGCGACGCCGTGGTTTCGGCCGGCGCCACAGGGGCTATTCTGTCCGCCGCTACGCTGCTGGTCAAACGCATCAAAGGGATTCGAAGGGCGGCGCTGGCGCCGGTGGTGCCCACCGGGCAGGGCAGCGCGGTGCTGATCGACTGCGGCGCAAATCTGGAATGCACGCCGGAGTATCTGCTTCAATTTGCCTATATGGGCAGTTATTATGCGGAACGGGTATTGAACCGCCCGGAGCCGCGGGTGGGGCTTCTCAATATCGGAACGGAGGCCGCCAAGGGGACGCCGCTGCACCGGGAAGCATATGCGCTGCTTCGGGAGGCCGGGGAAAACGGGAAGCTGCAGTTTTTGGGAAACGTGGAGGCCAGGGAGGCGGCGTTGGGACAAGCGGATGTCATTGTGGCAGATGGGTTTTCCGGCAATATTTTTCTCAAGGCAATGGAAGGCACCGGCTGGTTTTTCGGGCAGGAAATCAAGAAAATGTTTACCAAAAACGCAAAAACAAAGCTGGCTTATTTGGGCATCAAAGAGGAGATGGATTCCTTTAAAAAAGTACTGGACTACCGCCAGGTGGGAGGAACGGCTCTCTTGGGCGTTTCCAAGCCGGTAATCAAGGCGCATGGCTCCAGCGATGCCGTGGCTATTTTAAACGCCATCCGGCAGGCCGCCGCTTTTGCGGGATCCAAACTGATTGCCGATCTGTCGGACAACGTTGCGCAGATGCGGACAGGCGGCGCCGGGTCGGATGAAGAATCTGAAAAAAACTATTGACACAGTGGAAGAATGTGCATATTATTTTAGTGAAATGCCACAAGCACATGAAGTGGGAGTGAAATGTATGATATTTGAAAAGGTTTGCGATTTAATCGCGGAACAGTTCTCCGTAGACGCGGATTCCATCACGATGGACACCTCCTTTGAAGAAGATTTGGGCGCCGATTCTTTGGATATTGTAGAGCTCAGCATGGCTTTGGAAGAAGAATTCGACATTGGTGAATTGGAGGATAAGGAACTGACGTCGATGCTTACCGTTGGTGATTTGGTTCGTTTTTTGAACAGTAAACTGGATTAACCGAGTCTTCGCGGTTTGCCGCAATCCTTTGGCCGCCAACGTCTTTTTTGGACCAGCGGTTTCACAAATAACGTATAGATCAAGGTTATTTATGATGCTTTTTAGGGGCCGCCCCTGTGGCGGTCCGTTTTTATTACAGAGTTTTTCTGGTGGAAAGCTCCGAAAAAGGGAGGGAGATACCATGGAAAAATTGGAACAAGCTTTGCACTATTGCTTTCGGGACAAGTCTTTGCTGGGGAATGCGCTGACCCACAGTTCCTTTGCCAACGAAAACCGGACGAAATGCTCGGGCAGCAACGAACGGCTGGAATTTTTGGGAGATTCGGTTCTGGGCATGCTGGTAGCCGAACATTTGTTCAAGGAAAACCCAAAACTTCCGGAGGGGGAACTGACCCGTTTGCGGGCCGGCCTGGTTTGCGAACAAAACCTTGTGGGCGTGGCGCTGCGCCTGAACCTTGGGACATATCTGAAATTGGGCCGCGGTGAAGAGGCGGGAGGAGGGCGCCGCCGCACCTCTATTTTGGCCGATGCGGTGGAAGCCATCATTGCCGCGATTTATCTGGACGGCGGCGTGGAAGAAGCAAACTGTTTCATTCAGAGATTCCTTTTGGAGAAGGGCAAGCAGAAAGTAATCCGTGATTATAAAACGGCGCTGCAGGAATTGGTGCAGCGGGAAAACGGGCAGATTCTGACTTATCATCTGATGGAGGAAAGCGGGCCCGATCATGCAAAGGCTTTTAAGGTGGAAGTCCGCTTGAATGGGAAAGCGGTGGGACAGGGAGAAGGCCACAGCAAAAAAGAAGCGGAACAGGCGGCTGCTCAAGCCGCAATCCAACGCGGCCTTGCTTGTTCAGACTGAATTTTGATCGGTCCTTTCGGCGATTTCAGCGGAAGGGGGGCGATGGATTGTATCTCAAAACGCTTATTCTTAAAGGCTTTAAGTCCTTTCCGGACCAGACGGTGATTCCCTTCGGAAAGGCCGTCTCCGCCATCGTGGGTCCCAACGGAAGCGGAAAATCCAACCTTTCCGACGCCATCCTCTGGGTAATGGGCGAGCAGAGCACAAAGGCGCTGAGGGGCGGAAAAATGGAAGACGTCATCTTTAGCGGCGCCCGGAAGAGAAGCGCGGTGGGTTTCGCGGAGGTTTCGCTAATTTTAGACAACGAGGATCGCGCGATTCCCATGGACGCCGGCGAAATTATGGTTACCCGCCGGTATTACCGCTCCGGGGAGAGCGAATACTACTTAAACCGGAAACCCGTGCGTCTAAAAGATGTCCATGAACTGTTTATGGATACGGGACTGGGCCGGGAAGGGTATTCGATTATCAGCCAGGGAAAGGTAGACGAGATTTTGGCGGCCAAAAGCGGAGAGCGGCGGGAAATTTTTGAGGAGGCAGCGGGAATTTCCCGTTTCCGGCACCGAAAGGAAGAGGCGGAGCGGAACCTGCAGCGCACAAAGGATAACCTGCTGCGCGTCGGTGATAAAATTGCCGAGCTGGAACTGCAAGTGAAGCCTCTGAAACAGCAGGCGGCCCTGGCAAAACAATATCTCGGCTTCAAAAATGAACTGAAGAGCCTGGAAGTGTCCGTTTGGATGGAGGACTTAGAGCGTCTTCAGACGGCGGATCGGAAGACCGAGCGGGATCTTGCCCTTGCGGTCTCCCGGCGCGAAAGGCTGTCTGGGCAAACGGAAGAGCTTTATGCGGCGCTGGAATCGCTGAACCGCCGGATGCAGGAACTGGAGAAACAAGCGGAAGACGCGCGGCGCCAAAAAGCCCGTTTGGAAACGGAACGGGCGGAGGCAAGTCATCAGATTACCGCCTGCCAAGCGAACGCGAAACACTATTTGGAAAATGAGGCCCGCATCCGGCAGGAGATTATGGAGCGGAAGATGAGGGCGGAAAGCCTTGAAAACCAGGCGGGACAGAAGAGAATGCGCCTTCTGGAGCTTCAAAGGGAGACAGACGGCCTGCGGCAAACACTGGACGTGCTGGTCCGGCAATCGGAAGAGCGCCTGCAATCGGCAGGCAGCGCCGGAAGAGATCTGGAAGCCCTGCGCCAAGAAGCCGCGGAGACGGCATCCATGGCGGCGGAAGAAAAAGCCCGCCTTTCCGCGCTTGCCGCGTCCGCAAAGGAATTGAACGATCGGGCATCCGCGCTTGCCGCACTGGAAGGGGAGCGTTCCGACGCCCTTTGCCAAGCGGAGCAAAAACAGAGGGAGCTTGCAAAAACGATGGAGGAGGCGGAAAAGAGTTCAGCGGTTTCCGCCAACGTTTTGGATGGAAATGCCCTGCGTCTGGCCGCCCGGGAGAAACGGGCGGCGGAGGAAGCGGAAGCATACAGAGAGCTGGAGCGGGAGAAAAGCGCGCTTTCTGCCAGGCTGTCCGTACTTTCCGAGATGGAAGAGACGTTTGAAGGTTATTCCAAGGCGGTGCGGATCGTGATGGAAGAAGCCGGGCGAGGAAATCTCTCGGGCATTCTGGGACCGGTGGCAAATCTCATAAAAACGGAGGATGCCTATACTGCCGCAATGGAAATTGCCCTAGGCAGCGCTTTGCAGCACATTGTGGTGGAGCGGGAGGAAAGCGGCAAAAACGCCATTTTATTTTTAAAACGAAGGGATGCCGGCAGAGCAACGTTCCTGCCGCTTACTTCGGTGCGGGGACGGGCACTGAAAGAGCCCGACATGGAGCGGCAGCCCGGTTTTGTGGGGATTGCCGCCGCTCTTGTTTCATGCGAAGACCGGTATCGGGAAATTATTTGGAACTTATTGGGCCGAACCGTTTTGGCGGAAAATCTAGACGCGGCTGTTTGTATGGGACAGCAATTTGGGTTTCGGTTTCGGATTGTGACGCTGGACGGGCAGGTGGTTTATCCCGGCGGCGCCCTGGCAGGCGGCAGCATCCGCCGGAGCGCGGGCATTCTTTCCCGGTCCGGGGAAATTGCCCGCCTTTCCCGCCAGGAAAACGAGCGGAGGGAAAAGCTGGGCGCCGCTCGGAAAAAATGGGAAACGGCCAAACGGGAAGCAGAGCAGGCAAGATATGATCTGAACCTTTCCCGCGACCAAAAACAACAGGCGGAACAGGCGCTCCTTCAACTCCAGGAAGAGGAGAAGCATCTGGTTCAGCTTGCTGCCGATCTGCGCCGGAGAAAAAACAAATGCCAGGCGGAGTGGGACGGCGTCAAAGCCCGAATCGCCGCAACGGATGAAAAAATGGAAGCGGCTCGTCTGACGCTCGCGGAGCTGGAAGCGAGAGGGAACGCTCTGGAACGAAAGAGACAGAAAACGCTGGAGGGTCAAACCAGCTTACAGGCCGAGGCAAGCAGCCTTGGCGGTGACGCAGCGGGAAAGCGGGCAAGCCTCGCTTCTTTGGAAGCGGAAGCGGCGGCCATAGAAAAAAGCCTTTCGGAATTTTCCGCGCTGGGGCAGGTTTTTTTCCAAGAGCAAAAAAGGCTGGAAGAAAGGATGGAAAATGGCCGAAAACAGCAGCGGGCTATTTTAGAGGAACAGGCAAAATGGAAACGGAGCATCCATCAGACAGATGCGGAAATCAATTCGCGCGAAACCGCGTTAAAGGAGCTGGGCCGGGAAAGGCTGGAGCTGGAGGAAAAGCGAACCTGCTGGAATCGGGAAAGCCAGGAAGCGGGCAAATCTCTTTTGTCCATTGAGCGGGAATGCGCCGTTTTGGAGCAGAGAAGAGTATCTTTCCAGGCGGAGGAAGTGGGAATTTTGGACAAGCTTTGGGATTCTTATGCCCTGTGTCATTCCGCGGCGGTGAGCCTGAAAGAAAAACTCCCGGGACTGATTAGGGCAAAAAGCCGCATTGCGGAATTAAAACGGGAATTATCCGTATTGGGTACGCCCAATTT
>JAQVYO010000091.1 GCA_028708585.1 Oscillospiraceae bacterium | reverse complement strand
AAATGACCAGCCGCCCAAAACGCAGCGGGAAATTGCCGTATGCTGCGGCATTTCCCGTTCTTATGTCAGCAGAATCGAAAAAAAAGCGCTGGATAAGCTGAAAAACGGGTTTGAAGCGGAAAAGCTTCCTTCTCACAATTCCCGGGGAAAAAAGCAGGAGTGAAAGTGAAGCGGGCCGAAAAGACGGCGCCCCCCAAAATGAAAAGCCTCCGGCCCAAGGCCGGAGGCTTTTCACCGAAGGGAAAAAAGCTTCAGCATATTTTCTCACCGGTTATTTGAGCGCATCGTTTCCTCTTTCACCGGTGCGGATCCGGACGGCGTCCTGAATGTCCGAAATAAAAATTTTTCCATCTCCAATTTCCCCGGTTTGAGCGGTTTCAACGATACCTTGGATAACGAGTTCCACCTGTTCGTCTTCCACCACCAACTCAATTTTAATCTTGGACAAAATATTATAATCAATCTCTTCGCCCCGGATATATTCCTTCCACCCTTTTTGCGTGCCGCACCCCATAACCTGCATAATGCTGAGGCCGTTTAAGTGGAGGGGGTCCATCACCGCTTTTATGTCTTCCAGTTTCTCGGGACGAATATAGGCTTCAATTTTCTTCATATCAGCACCTCTTTCATGCAAAGTTTAATCCATACCGTTGAACGCGGGGTAAGCGGATTCACCATGTTCGGAAATATCAAGGCCGATATCTTCGTCCCGCGGCGCGACCTTAATCCCTTTGGTGCACAGGGAGGCAATGCCGGTTGCAATCAGTGTGCCCGCCACCGCAATCACAATGGTAATGCCGATGGCCGCCAGCTGACGGACAAACAGGTGCGCATCCCCGAATACCAAACCATCCCAGGCAGCCGCGGAATTGATGGACTTCTGAGCAAACAGACCGGTGGCAATGCCGCCCCAAATTCCGCCTATGCCATGGCATCCAAACACGTCCAGCGCATCGTCATATCCAAATTTTTTCTTCACGACGGAGATAAAGAAATAGCAGATGGGGCTCACCAAAAATCCAATGATAACGGAAGACCAGATGGGGACAAAGCCGGCGCCCGGGGTAATCGCCACCAGGCCGATGACAAGGCCCGTTGCAGCGCCCACCAAGGTGGGCTTTCCGCTGGTCAGCTTTTCAATCAGCACCCAGGAAAGCAGCGCCGCGGCCGCGGATGTGTTGGTTGTCATGAACGCATGGATGGCAAGCGCGCTGGAAGAAAGGGCGCTGCCCGCGTTAAAACCGAACCAGCCAAACCACAGAAGGGCTGCTCCCAAAAAGACAAAAGGCGCATTATGGGGATGATAGGTTGCTCTGCCGTAGTGTTTGCGCCTGCCAAGCAAAATGGCAAGAACAAGTGCGCTGACACCGGAGCTAATATGCACCACGTTGCCGCCTGCAAAATCAACTGACCCGATCTGGGACAAGAAACCGCCGCCCCACACCATATGCGCAAGGGGATAATACACAATGATGGACCAGACGGTGGTAAAAACCACCAGAGAAGAAAATTTCATGCGTTCCGCAATTGCGCCGGTAATCAGGGCGGGGGTAATAATTGCGAACATCATCTGGAAGACGGCAAAACCCAGCGTATTCGGGTACGGCAGAGTCATATCCGTCAGGCCGTTGAAATTCAGTCCCCACCAATGCAGGTTTCCGATCACGCCGCCTGCATCTCCACTAAAGGACAAGGAAAAACCAATCAGCACCCACAGGATTGACCCAATACCAAGTACAATGACCGACGACATCATGGTATTAATAATATTTTTCCGTTTCACCAAACCGCCATAGAAAAACGCCAAACCGGGGGTCATGATAAATACCAGTGCGGATGAAGTCAGAATCCACGCTACATCTCCATGATCCATTGAGACCACTCCTCTTTTTTTATTGATCGAATCGCGGAAACAAAAACAGGGCCAATAAAATCACAGAACGTTGTCTATGATTCTATCGGCCCCATTGCCAAATAAAATTCCCGTATTCTATCTTGACTAAATTGTAAACGAAAAAAGCGCTTCCGTCAAGATTCAACCATGGCAAATTTTGAACAAATACAGAACGGCTCAGGCGCCTCTTTCTCTTCCATTTGTCAAAAAAGAAGTTCCAGCCCTTTGCAGGCAAGAATCCGGGAGGCATTTACGGCTCTCCCTTTTGTCCGGTTTTTCCCTTCCTCCTCCAAACGAGGGCAGGCTTTTGGGATGGAAAAAGGCACGCGAAATGCAAAATATTCCCGTGCCTTTTTTGCGCTGTAAAATCCAGATAAATTTATATGCCTTTTCCAAAGCCGCAGTTTGGGAAGGTGCAGACGGGGCATGACAGGCACAAACCGCCGGTGCCCAATGCCGCCAAATCCGCCGCCGTCACAGGCACATTGGACATAACGCGGGGAAGAATCAAATCGAAAATCGTTCTCTTGGCATACATGACGCAGCCGGGAAGTCCCAAAATCGGAATATGGTTTTGATAATAAGCCAGAAGGAAGGTGGCCCCCGGCAAAACCGGCGCGCCATAGCTTACAACTTCCGCTCCTGTATTTTTGATGGCCAGCGGCGTGGTATCGTCCGGATCCACGCTCATTCCTCCGGTACAGATTACCATTTGGGCGCCCTTCTCAATTGCGGAGACAATGGCCTTGGTAATTTTGTCAGGGTCGTCGTTTAAGATGGAATGATCCATGACCTCGGCATGATATTCGTCGAGTTTTTCCTTTATTACAGGCGTAAAGGTATCCTGAATGCGTTCGTAGAACACTTCGTTTCCGGTGGTGACAATTCCAACTTGTTTCCGTTCAAAGGGCCTTAAGGCCATCAGCGGCTCGTCTCCTCCGATTTTCTTGGCACGTTCCATTTTTTCCTCTTCGATCACCAGCGGCACAATTCTGGTCCCCGCCAGCTTATCCCCCTTTTTGACCGGGAAATTGCCATGACGGGTGGCGATCATCATTTCCCCAAGAGAATTGATGCGCCGAATGCGCTCTGCATCCACCGTAAACAGGCCATCGCAGTCCGCAATGAGCTCAATTTTGCCCTCCTTGACAGGGGTAGAGCCGATATGATCGTTCTTGCATAGATCATACAGCAGCTTCGCGGCCTCGTCTTCATGCAGGATGCCTTCCCGTTTCTCCCAAATATACAAATGGTCTTTCCCAACGGACAGCAGCACCGGAATATCCTCTTCGGTTACAATATGCCCCTTGCGAAACACCGCGTCTTTCGTTACTCCTTTAATGATCTGTGTAATGTCATGACAAAGCACATGACCCACCGCATCCTCGGTCCGAATCTGTTTCATCCTGGTCCCCCATTTTGATATTTTGCGATCTTTTTCGTCATTTTTTATAAAGTATAAAGTCTTTTATATAGGTTGTCAAGGCATTTTGCAGTGGAAAACCCTTCTTCCTACATTCCCCTCCGAGCCGCTCCTGCCCCCACTTAAAACCTGGGTTTTCATTTCTTTTCCACCGTCTTCCCGCCCATGCTTCCCGAGAAAGGCAAAAGCTTTCATTCTGCCACAATTTCTTTGCGGGAGCGTCAGCAAATTTTCACGTTTCGGTTGCAATTAGGAAGAAAACCATTTATAATTTCAGTAGGCTCTGTAGGGGAACGCCTCCGGCTTGGACCGTTCCGCAGGTTCCTTTCCGCCGGTCTTTATGCAAGGGAAACGATTTCGACTCCCTTCTTTTATTTTTGACCGGATGTTTTTTATAAAACACAGCGAAAAACCAGCTGTATTCATGGCGCTCCGCCATCATCTGCAAGTGATATTGAGGAGGGAACGGTATGAACGACAAATTTGGCAGAAAGATCAACTATCTACGGTTATCCGTAACCGACCTTTGTAACCTCAGATGCATATATTGCATGCCTCAGGAAGGTATTTCCAAGCTGCATCATGAAGAAATTTTGTCCATAGAAGAAATTGAGCGAATCGTTTCCGCCGCCGTTGACTGCGGAATTGAAAAGGTGCGCATTACAGGCGGAGAGCCATTGGTGCGCAACGGGATCATCGACATTTGCCAGAGAGTCGCCCGGATAAAAGGAGTGCGTGAGCTTTGCCTAACCACAAACGGCGTGCTTCTTCCCCAGCTGGCGGAAGGCCTTCGGGAAGCGGGCGTTCACCGGCTGAACATCAGCCTTGACACTCTGAATCCGGATAAATTTCGCCAAATCACCCGGATCGGCCGGCTGGACGACGTTTTAAACGGCATTCAAAAGGCAAAAGAGGCGGGTTTTGACTATCTGAAACTCAACGTTGTGCTGATGGGGGGATTCAATGATGACGAAATCGGTGATTTTGTCGATCTCACGCGGGACAGCAACACCCAGATCCGCTTTATTGAACTGATGCCCATGGGCCAGTGCGCAGAGTGGGAAAGAAGCAGATTTCTGGATACAAGCGCCGTTTTAAAAGCGGTGCCCCAGTTGCAGCTTGCCGGGACGGAAGGCGTTGCGCGTACCTATCGGGTGCCGGGATATAAGGGTTCGGTGGGACTCATCAGCCCCATCAGCAACCATTTTTGTCCCACCTGCAACCGCATTCGGGTGACTTCGGACGGCAAATTGAAAGCATGCCTGCATTCCAGCGGCGAAGTCAATCTAAAAGGCCTTTCCGGGGACAAGCTGAAGGAGGCTATTGCAAAAGCAATCACCTCCAAACCGCAGAGCCACCATCTGGACGCGGCAACGCCCAGCGAGACCGGTCGATATATGAACCAAATCGGAGGCTAGGAAACATGAGCGAACTGACCCATTTCAACCAAGAAGGCAGAGCAAGGATGGTGGACGTTACGGATAAAACGCAGACTTTAAGGACGGCGGTGGCCGGTGGAGAAGTGCTGCTGAACCGGGAAACCTATGCTCTGGTTGTGGGCGGCAAAATGAAGAAAGGCGATGTGCTGGCGGTGGCGCAGGTAGCGGGCATTTTGGCGGCCAAACGCACATCCGATCTGATTCCCATGTGCCATCCCATCGCCATTACCGGCGTGGATATTTCTTTTCGCCTGGACGACGCGGCTTGTAAGATTGAACTGTTTGCAACTACGAAATGTAAGGGAGAAACGGGCGTGGAAATGGAGGCGCTGACCGCGGTCTCCGTTGCCGCGCTGACCATTTATGATATGTGTAAGGCCGTTCAGCGGGATATTGAAATCCAAAATATCCGCCTTTTATCCAAAGCAGGTGGAAAAAGCGGAGAATTTCACAGGGAGGAAAAGTAAATGGCAGTTGTCACGTCGGTTAACATCAGCGAAAAGAAGGGGCTTCGGAAAAACGAGGTGCCCGAAATTCATCTGAAAAAGCATCTGGGGATCGAAGGCGACGCGCACAGGGGAAACTGGCATCGTCAAATCAGCCTGCTGGCCGATGAGAGCGTGGATAAGATGCGTGAGGCGATTCCCGGTCTAACCCACGGCGCCTTTGCGGAAAACATCAATACCAGGGGGCTGACACTTTATACCATCCCCGTTGGAACCAAAATCAAGATCGGTCCGGCTTTGTTGGAAGTTACACAAATCGGCAAGGAATGCCATGCCGACTGCGCCATCAAAAAAGCCACGGGAGAATGTGTGATGCCCCGGGAAGGTATTTTTGTCGTTGTCCTGGAAGAGGGAACTGTGCGTGCCGGAGACGAGATTCAAATATTGGCATAACCCACAGGCGGCGCGCATAGGGAACATATTGGAAAAACGACGCGGGCTTATATAGCCTGCGACGCAATATTTTTAAAGGAGAATGAAAAATGAAAGTAAAAAAGCTCTCATCCCTAGTCCTGGGGGCCGCCCTGCTCCTCACCCTGCTGGCAGGCTGCGGCGGCACCACAGCAAGCACCTCCGCTTCCCCCTCCCCCTCCGCTTCCAACCAAACGTCGCCTGCGGCAGAACAGGTAACCCTGAACATTTCCGCCGCGGCCAGCCTGACCGACGTAATGAATCAGATTGCGGAAGCATACAAGACGGTGGCTCCCAATGTGAAACTGACGTTTACCTTTGATTCCTCCGGGACCCTGCAAACGCAAATTGAGCAGGGCGCTCCTGCCGACGTCTTTTTCTCCGCGGCCACAAAGCAAATGACCGCCCTAAAAGAGAAAAATTTGGTGGAAACCGATACCATTAAAAATATCCTGACCAATAAGGTGGTTTTAATCGTGCCCGCCGATTCCAAGTCTGGTTTGACCAGTTTTCAGGATGTTGCCACCAGCAAAGTGAAAAT
>JAQVYO010000090.1 GCA_028708585.1 Oscillospiraceae bacterium | reverse complement strand
TGCTGAAGCTGTGCGGGACCACTATTATCAAAAAGACAGTCGATACTCTTCAGCAGGTGGGCGCTTCTCCTATTTATGTAGTGACGGGATACCGGGGGGATCTTTTGGAACGGCATCTTTCCCGCACCGGCGTTATTTGCCTAAGAAATGAACAATACCGGGAAACGCAGATGCTTGAATCGATTCAGATTGGCATGAAGCGCCTGATGGAAGATCAATGCGACAGAGCGCTCTTTACACCGGGAGATGTCCCTTTGTTTTCCCTGCAGACGGTACAAGCTGTGCTGGAAGGAGGAGGGCCAATTGTAGTGCCGACCTATAAGGAAAATTGGGGGCATCCTATTTTATTGGCAAGCAGCGTTTTCCCCGCGGTAATGGACTATCAGGGGGAAGGCGGTCTTCGCCGGGCGCTGGAATCCTGCGGAAAACATATTACCCAGATCCCGGTGGACGACCGCGGCGTTGTCATGGACGTGGACACCAGGGAGGAGTATGAAAAACTCCTGCGATATGAACGGGAACTGCGTAAAGTGGAATCGCTGCAGTTCCATGTTCAAATCCGGCTTTCCCGGGCCCGGGATTTCTTTGGGCCGGGCGTCGCCCAGTTTTTGCTGCTGACCGATCAAACCGGCTCCATGCAGACCGCATGTAAGGAAATGAATATGTCTTACAGCAAGGCGTGGAAGATGATTAACGAGATGGAAGTGCAGCTGGGACTTCCCATTCTGGAACGGTATGCCGGCGGAGCGGAAGGGGGAGGCTCTTGCCTGACGGAGGAAGGAAAAGATTTTGTCAGGCGGTACCTTTTTTTTCAAAAGGATGTGGAGGATGCGGCGGGGGTTTTGTTTGAAAAATATTTTAATCAGCCGGAGGACAGGAATTAAAAATGGACGCAAAAGGGGAGAACGCCGTTCCGGATGAAAGGGAGTGCCTTTGCCTCCTGCGGGAGTATGGGACGCCGGAGAGGGTGATTGCCCATTGCCGCGGAGTGGAGCGGGTGGCGCGCAGGATGTGCGAGGCCCTGAAGGAAAAGGGCTATCCGCTGGATCTTTCTCTGGTGAAAGCGGGGGCGCTTCTGCATGACATTGCACGGACGGAAAAGCATCATGATCGGGTGGGCGCCGAATATCTTAAAAGCATTGGGCTGGACCGGGTGGGGCGGCTGGTTGCCGTCCATATGAGCCTGCCAGAGCGAGACCGAACCCGTATCAGCGAAAAAATGCTGGTGTACCTGGCGGACAAGCTGGTTTCGGAGGATACAGAGGTGACCCTGGCGGAGCGGTTTGCGAGGAGCCTTGAAAAAGCCGGACCGCAGATGCGCCCTTTCATTGAAAGCCGGTATGAAGATGCGAAAAAAATTCTGGCTTTGGTGCAGACGGCGTTGGCTTTCCCGGATGTGTAAACGAAAAGAACAGATCAAGCGAAAGCGGCTGCCGCGGGTGTTCCTGCGGCGGTTTTTTGTAAAACACAGCGCTGTTTTGGCGATTAAGCCGGGTTCGGAGCCTGGGATAAGAAACAACAAAGCTGCCTGCGCATACTAATAGAAAGAAAGGAATCGCGAAAGCGGCCTATTTTTTGTGGGGTGATCGTATGTGCGGGATAGCGGGTTTTGTTGATTATGAGCGGTGGCCGGAGAATGCGGATCAAATTGCCGCCGCTATGAGCCGGACTTTGGAAAGCAGGGGACCGGACGAAGGGGGCGTATATAAACACACCCATGCGTATTTAATTCACCGGCGTCTGTCGGTGGTGGATCCGGATCATGGGAAACAGCCCATGCGGCTTGCGGATGGAGAATGGGGGATTACGCTCGCTTACAACGGTGAGCTTTACAATACTCAGGAATTGAAAAAGGAGCTTTTGGACTTGGGGCATCGGTTTTCCGAGCGGTCGGACACGGAGGTTTTGCTGCACGCTTATGCGGAATGGGGCGCGGACTGCCTAAAACGGCTGAACGGCATTTATGCATTTGCCGTTTGGGACGAGAAAAAACAAAGCTTGTTTTTGGCCCGGGACCGCATGGGCGTCAAGCCGCTGTTTTTCTTTCGGACGGAGAACGGACTGCTGTTTGCATCCCAGCTGAAAACCCTTCTGGAACACCCCGCGGTCAAACCGGAAGTGGATGAGGACGGTCTTCGGGAATTGTTTTTTGTGGGGCCGGGCCGCAGCGGCGGCTGTGGTGTCTTTAAAGGAGTGGAAGAGCTGAAGCCCGCCCAGTGCGCTCTATTGGATCGGGATGGCTTGAAGGTCTGGGAGTACTGGTCTTTGAACGCGCGGGAACATACCGACAACTTAGCGGAAACCATTGCGAAGACGCGCTGGTTGATTGCCGACGCCATCCAGCGCCAGCTGGTTTCGGACGTTCCCCTTTGCTGCTTTCTGTCCGGCGGGCTGGATTCCAGCATCATTTCAAAAGTTGCATCCGACCAATACAGGGAGCGGGGGGAAACGCTTTCCACCTATTCGGTGGACTATCAGGACAATGACCGGTATTTTAAAAAAAGCATGTTTCAGCCCGATTCCGACAATCGGTACATTGATATCATGGCGGAGTACATCAGCTCCAGTCATACCAGAGTAACCCTGGACAATATTTCTTTGGCCCGGGCGCTGCCGGCGGCGGCCGCTGCCCGGGACCTGCCCGGTATGGCGGACATTGATTCTTCTTTGCTGCTGTTCTGCCGGGAGATTAAAAAAAACTTTACTGTGGGCGTCTCGGGAGAATGCGCTGACGAAGTGTTCGGCGGGTATCCCTGGTATCACAGCAGGGAGATCCTGTTTGAAGACTGTTTTCCCTGGTCCCGTTCCTTGGACGCCCGCCATAAAATCCTGCGTCCGGGAGTCTTGGCCGGAGGGGACGAATACGTTCGGGAAAAATACCTTGCGACTGTTCGGAGCACGGACAGCCTGCCCACCGACAGTCCGCTGCAAAAACGCATGCGGGAAATGTCGATGCTGAATCTCCGCTGGTTTATGCAGACGCTTCTGGACCGGAAGGACCGGATGAGCATGGCCGCCGGGCTGGAAGTCCGCGTTCCGTTTTGCGATCATCGGATTGTGGAGTATGCCTATAATATGCCATGGGAATTCAAAGCCCTGTATGGGCGGGAAAAAGGCATTGTGCGGGCGGCCGTCAGCGATCTTTTGCCGGAAAAAATTGTTTGGCGTAAAAAAAGCCCCTATCCGAAGACCCATAATCCCATTTTTTTGGCGGAGGTCTTAAAGATGGTGCGGCAGATTCAGGCGAATCCGGACTCCGTCGTCTCTCAGTTTATTGATTGGACAGGGGTGGAAGAGATGGTGGAACATCCCGACGAGCTTACAAGCCCTTGGTATGGGCAGCTGATGCGGGTGCCGCAGATTTTAGCCTATATTGTCCAGCTGGACGCCTGGTTTCAAACATTTCATGTTTCCGTCGTTTGAGGGATCCAAGGGTTCAACACCGCGCCTGCCCTTGCCGCTTGGGCTGCATGCCCGCCGGGATAAAGCCGGACGATCGGAAGTAAGATGCCGATGATCCCGCTTTTCCGATTGGCTTCCTGCCGTATGGCATTATGGTCGGATGGCCAGAGGCGTTGCGGCAGAAAAGCCGGGGCGGCTGAAAACAAGGAATCAGCCGCCCCAAAGCCGACTGGATGAACAACCAGACTGGTTTAGAGGCACGGGGTTACAAGAACTATAAGATTGCAGGACGGCGTGAGGACAAAACCCCTGCTCCCGTCCGAAGGCGTCACTGTCCAGAACAATCCGCGACCCCGAACGTTTGCCGCATAGTAATAGCGGGAAAAGGATTTTTCCACAACAACACGGCCCGAAAACGGTTTGCGTCCTCCCCCCCTGGGGAAAGCCTCCTTCAGCTTCAAAAATCGCTGCTTGACGTTTTCAGAAATGTACTGATGGGGACCGAAGTCCTTTGGGTATACTATTGAAACATCGTTCATAATTTTGTCGTATTTTCATGTTATAATCAAAACAAAAGCAACGATGCGGCTTTGCAAGGTCCTGATAAAAAGCTGAACCAGTCGGTTCGAAAGGCGGGATAACATCATGTATTTTGACTGGACGTATCTGGTTCTTGTACTCCCGGCATTTATTTTTTCCATGTGGGCAAGCGCACGGGTGAACGGGACCTTTCGGAACTATCAGCGGCAGTTTTCCTGCCGCCATATCAGCGGCAGTCAGGCGGCAAGGATGATTCTGGATGCAAACGGGCTGCAAAATGTCCGCATTGAGCAGATCCCGGGGAGCCTTACCGATCATTATGACCCTTCGGCAAACGTCATCCGGCTTTCCCAGCCCGTCTATGACAACACTTCCACCGCCGCCATCGGCGTCGCCGCTCATGAAGCGGGACACGCCGTTCAATATGCCACCCATTATGGGCCGATCCGAGCCAGAAACGCTATTCTGCCCATTGCCGGAGTTGGCTCCCGGCTTGCGGTTCCGCTGATTATCATTGGTTTGATTCTGGGCTATATGGGTTCGTTTTTCATTGTGCTTGCCTATGTGGGAATTTTCTTTTTTGCCGCCTGCACGCTGTTCCAACTGGTGACGCTGCCCACAGAGTTCAACGCCAGCAGCCGGGCACTGCAAGCCATCCAGTCTTCCGGAATTTTAAATTTGGAAGAGATGGAGGGGGCAAAACGGGTCCTTTGGGCCGCGGCAATGACCTATGTTGCGGCTCTCGCGGTTTCTTTGACGCAGCTGCTGCGCTTTTTTATGCTGGTAGACAGAAGAAACTGACCGATTTGGGTCTGCCGCAAAGCGGTTTGCCTAAAAAAATAGGGCGCCATATGATAATGGCGCCCATAATAATGCGAACCGTCATGTCACCCTGGGAGAACAGTCAGCCGCCCAGGAAACGGCTGAATAGGACTTCATGTAAATTGGAAACCCGAAAACAAACGAAGAGAGTCGAAACATTTGCCGGGGATCCCAATTGATGGCCCGCATTATCGGCTATGGTGGATGAAGCTTACCAGGTTGAATTACAGAATGGAGGTGGTCAAGAATCGAATGTTGATACCCCGGGCGGCCGTCTCATTTATGTATCCTGTTTTCCTCCTTTCGCTTCCGTGATTCGACTGCCCTTTGGTGCATTCAACATAACAAGAAAAGGGCCGCCGTGCGGGAACATGGCAAAAGTACTATATATTTATGGTATAAGTGAACAGATATTCCGGCTTTTTGACGAAATCTCGGGCGAGCCGTGATTTGTAAAACGGTCAAGGACCGTCAGCTAGATATTCGCCGTTGGGGTTGTAAAGCAAAATGTCCACGCAAAACGTCTGCCATGTATAGCTGATTTTCATGGTGCCGTTGTATTTGTCCACGGAAGTTTGAACGCTTTCCAGCCCCAGCCCATGATTTTCCGCATCCTTATGGGTTGTCCTCAGCTTGCCGCCTTCCCGCCACAGCGCTCCGGTATAAAAGTTGAAAATGCGGATATAGAGCAAATTCCGGTCAAAGTGGACAGAAAGATCGATTTTTTTGTTTTCGCTTAATTGGGACGAAGCCTCAATGGCGTTTTCCAAAAGATTCCCCAAAATGACGACCAGATCAAAAGGCTGAATATTTAGCCGCTGGGGGACCTTCAGCTTCACATCCGCTTCGATGCCCAGCTGCTTTGCGGCATATAATTTATAATTGATGATGCTGTCAATTTCCGCGTTGCCGGATTTTGCAAACTCATTGGCGTTGCCGATGGTTTCTTCCAGCGCGCGGTCCAAATACTGAAGGGCGGCGTCCCGGCTGTCCGTTTCAATGAAAGCCCGCAGGACGGAAATATGGTTTTTGATATCGTGGCGCAGCAACCTCATGTTTTCCTGGGACTGGCTGATCATATTCAGCTGTTTTAAATAGGCATTGTTTTGCTGAATCAGCAGGTTCTTTTCCAACCTTTCCTGATAATACTGCTGCAAAATGTCATAGAGATAGAAAACAAAAATGTCAATGAGAATTAAGATGGCAATGATAATAAAAAGTTGAGGAGAATCTTTGCCGCTTCCCTGGTTCATCAGAAGAAGGGTTGAGACCAAGGACCCGATGGGGATTAAAAAAACGGCGATCCAGTGCGGCGGTGAACCGCATCCCGTCAAGAGGACAATGAAAAACTATAAAAATTTTCTGGACAGTGGCGTAAGCTGCTGTCCACTTTTTATGCAGCAAGATATCGTTCGTATTTCTCCATCGGTGTGAGGACACCCAGATTACGTTGAACACGCCGGGTAT
>JAQVYO010000002.1 GCA_028708585.1 Oscillospiraceae bacterium | reverse complement strand
ACGCGGGAACATCCAAATTAATTACCTTGACCCCAAACGTTTTGCTGGTTTGACTGCCATCCAAAACAATGACGGAAACATCCAGAAACGCGGAGATGCAATTTGCGATGTTCTCGACGCTCCGCTCGTTTCCCCCGTAACCCAAGGAGTTGACGACCATCCCCACTTTTTTCATAGACCTTTTCCTCGCTTAGATTTTTTCATATAATTCCTTCATACGCGGCTCCATAATGCTCCAGGAATAAGCCTCATGATAAAGCGCTTTTGCCCTCTCCGACATTGCCTTCCAATCTTCTTTGCTTTCATATAGCCCCAGGATGCCATCGGCCAAGCCCTCGGGGGAATAGTCGATCAGCCGCCCGATCTGATTTTTTTCGATCACATCGTCAAATCCCGTGTTGCGGGCCATAAGGACCGGTTTGCCCAGCATCAGCGATTCATAAAATTTATTGGGCGCCGCATATCTGTGGTTGGGTACGGATGGGTCATAAATGGCCGTCATCATATCGCAGGCGCTTTCCAGCGCGAGGGCCTGAGCATATGGCAGTTTGCCATAAAAAAAGACATTGCCATATGCTGCGGCAAGGTCCCGTACCCTTGCCTCCAGGCTCCCGAACCCGCCAATGTGGAATTCAAACCGATGGTCCTTGCCAACGAAACCAGCGATTTCCTCAATAAAGCGGGTATTGGCCAGGATCCCCACATACACGATCTTACACGTTCCTTCCCGTCCCTGGATCACCAGATCGTTCGGCCCCCCAAACGCTGTTTGTTTTGGCGTATTGTGGATCACGGCAAGGTTCCGGGGGTGCGCGCCTTGAATCTGCTCCGCCCGTTTTTCCGTGCAAATTATAACGCCGTCCGCGGAATTGATAACTGAAAATTCCCTTTTTTTTATGACGGAACCGATTCGATTTCTTAAATTATGAGAATCTATATAAAAATCCAAAATGTGATACACAAACTTTTTTTGGAACCTTTTTGCCAGCTTACAAGCGGTATAGCCGGTATCAAAATCAAATGCATGGATGATATCATATTGGTTTTTATGGCGTTTCAGCCATTTGCCCAACCGTTTCTGAAACGAAAGAAGCGGAAATAAATTCTTCTTCAGTCCGCCGCCATACACAGCGGGAATACCAAACCGAATAATTTCTACGTTTCCTTCCTTTAGGGGAATCGTTTCTGTTTTAAAATCATAGGCTTGTTCCCGGTCCCATGCGACGATGACAACCGAATACCCCAGCGCGGCCAGGGCGCCCGCCGCTTTCTCCACGGGCGGATCGGGAGATACCGGATTGGAACGGAGCAGCACCACCCGTTTGCCCGCCGCTTTCTTCTTCTCAAATTCCGGCATAAAGGTTTTTTTGTAGATGGACTGCATCATCTGAGTCACCCGCTGGATGCTGTATTCTTGGATACGCTCTAAATTAACAGCTCCCATCTCCTGCCGCAGCGGACGGTCGTCCGCCAGCCGGTCAATCGCGCGGGCAAAGGCATCCGCATCCTTCGGCCCGCATAAAAATCCGTTCACCTCATCCTCAATTAAATCCGTATTGCCTCGGATGCTGCTTACCACACAGGGAAGCCCCTGTGCCATCGCTTCCATCAGCGACCGGGAAAGCCCCTCCCGGAACGAAGAAAATACAAAAATATCCGCCGCCCCAAGCAGCTCCGGAATATCTGTCCGGAATCCAAGAAAATGCACGCGGTCCGCTGCATGGAGCTGGCTTGTCAGGTTCTTTAAACGTGTTTCTTCCGGGCCTCTGCCGCAGATCAGCAGGTGGACGGAAGACATGCCGCATTTTGCGACCGCTTGAATCGACGCGGCGTAATTTTTGTTTTTTGTGAGGTCCCCCATGGCGATACAGATGACATCGGCGTCAGACAAGCCCAGAGCGGCTCTTGTTTTTATGCGGTCTGTCTGCCGGGGAACAATGCCGCGCGGGTCGATCCCAACACCCGGCACATAATAGACGTTTCCGCCGCCGCGCAGGCGGAAGGTCTTTGCCCGCTCATAATCCTCTTTATTGATTGTGATGAGTGCATCCGTATCATGTGCCAGCCACCTTTCCAGGGGATAATAAACGATCCAGTTGAGAAGAGGCGCTCCTTTGTAAAAATGAAAACCGTGCGCCGTGTAAATTACCTTGGGAACACCGGCTTTGCGCCCGCAAACTCTGCCGATAAAGCCTCCTATCGGCGTATTGCAATGGATTGCCTCAAATTTTTCCCGTTTTAAAAGGCGCATTGCGTTTTTGCATGCACGAACGACTTCTCTGATCTGAAAAGGATTCCGATAGATCTCCATGTTATAAAATTGGATAGGATAATCACAAGAAATTTCTTCCGGGTGTTTCCTATTGATTCCCATATACACATCGAATCCAAGAGACAGTGCGCTTTCAATGCATGGCTTGGAAAAATTGGAAAGGCTGTATGGTTCCGCGGATTCCGACGCGGCATTGGATGGTTTGCTGCTATTTGCGATAAATAAATAGTTCATAAGGCTCCTAATTAATAGATCTTCAATACAATCCCTCAGTCTTTTCTTTCGTATGTCAAAACATGAACTTCCTGATCCGGTACTGCGTTGTTGGTATAGAGGTTCTTTCTGCGAAAAACAGAGGCAATTGTTTGCATGATGATTTTGAAATCCAGCCAAAAGGAGAAATGCTCCACATAATACAGATCATTTTTTTGTTTTTCGTCAACGCTTATCGCATTGCGGTAATACACCTGGTTATATCCCGTAATCCCCGGCCTTACGCTGAATTTGCGCCTGTATTCCGCATCATACCGTTCTATGTTGCCTAATGGACTGGGCCTTGGCCCGACCCAGCTCATCTGCCCCAATATCACGTTTAGAATCTGCGGAAGCTCGTCCATGCTCGTTCTTCTTAACAGAGATCCAATCCTTGTAACCCTGGGGTCTTTCTCCGAATTATATGTACTGCCATCTCTGTTTCTAAAATCCGGTGCGTTTTCCTTCATGGATCGAAACTTATACATCCTGAACATCTTCATTTGATATCCGAGACGCTCGCCGCAATAAAAAATTTTACCCCCATCTTCCGCTTTTACAGCGATAATAACAGGAACCGACAGGATTAGCGCAAAGGGAAATGCCGCTATCGCCAGCAGCAAATCCAGCACACGCTTAAAGAATTGATACATATGCATGCAACACCACTTTCATTTCAAGATGCGGCAGTCAGCGATTCATGATACGGGCTATCTCACAGAACGCCTTTTCCATATCATATTGGGCGTAAAAGCCTTTTCCTTTCAGTTTTGTTTCATCCATATAGGAGGAAGAAATTTTTTCATCTATATCCTCATGATAGATAATGGGAGCACGGTTTGAAAACGCCCGATTCACAATGGAAGCGACCTCATAATTCGTAAGCCCAATTCCCGTACCCAAATTATAGACGCCATACGGTTCGGTATCGTTATTAATTCCCCATATCAAGGCGTCGATCACATCTTGTAAATAAATAAATTCCCGCTTTGCAAGGCTCTTTCCATAAACATGAAGCGCTTCGCCGTTCATCGCTTGTTTTGTAAAGACGGCTGTGATTCTTTTATTTTCATCGAACGGGCCATAAACATGCGCCAGGCGGAACACCGTACTGCGAATCGAATGCTTGAAACCATAGATACGGCATAGATATTCGCCCGAGAGTTTTGTAATTCCATAAGCTGTCCCGGGGCTTGGCGGCTGCAATTCCGACCAGGGCAAGCTGCTTTCATCGGAATATACGGAAATGGACGACACATATAAGATCCGCTTCACATCCGCTTTTGCCATAGCAATCAGCAAATTTTCAGTAATGCGTTCATTATCCAGAAAATCCGACAATCGCGTCCCCAGCCTTACCGCCGCTAAATGGATGACCACAGATGCTCCTGAAAGCGCCTCGGTTAAGCTTTCCACACTGTAATCCGTCTGAAAATACGAGATGCCATTCTGTTGATTGTGCGTTGATAGTTTGACCGTGTCAAACACTCCATAAGATTCCAAACGCCTGCACAAAGCCGCTCCAATATATCCGCTTGCCCCGGTAACGGCTACTTTCATTTTACGACCTCCTCGTATAATATCCAACCTTTTCAAAACGCCCGTTCACCGGTCTTATCCGGTCTCCGTTTTGATAATAATAGAAACTGTATTCAGAATCGCCCGGTATTTCAAAGGCCCCGCCGTCAAACGCCGTATTTGGTTTTTGGCACAAAAATGTCAACTCATACGGAATTTGATTGGAAAAGACATGATCCAGCTCCTGGATATCGCCGCGAAGTAAATGCAAGAAAGTGAGTCTCAATAAATTCACACCCGTGCTTTTTTCAAGTACGCTCCACATATGGCATCCGTCTAATCTGGGTGTCATTTCAATGATAAAAGGAACGCCGTTTTCCAGTTTGATCTGAAAATACGCGGGTCCGTTATTGATCCCAAGAAGTCGGCAGGCATTGAAAAACACATCGTAAATCAATGCGGCCTGCCGTTCGCCGGCATTGACGGACGGTACGATATGGCGGCGAATCAAGCCTGTATACGCGGGCCATGTGTCGCGATCGGATATTGCCATATACCGCAAGTTTCCATCAACCATATAGCCATTTACAGACAATTCGGGGCCTTCCACATAATGCTCAATGATTACCCTGCGCTCCCTTGAATATTGCAGCGCCGCATCAAAATACCTGTCGACATCAGCCTGGGAACGCACCAAAAATATTCCGCGCTGCCCCTGTGAATCCGATGGTTTCATGATGCAGGGAAACTCGATCTTGACAGGGCCGCAGCGCTCCATAACTTGAAACGGGATATTGCCGGAACAATTTATCCCAAGAGCTTGTCTCATTTTATTTTTATGATTGCAGATATAGGCTGTTTTGGACGATACAAACGCAGGCAAATTTAATTTTTCACTGAGCCTGCACGCAATCGGCACGGCAATGTCCGACCCTACCGAATACACCGCGCGGATTTTATTCTTTACGACGCATTCCTCCAACGCGGCTTCATCCACAATATTAATCAGATGAAAACAGTCCGCCGCGTCTGCCCCGGGACCGTCTTTTGCCATGGCGCAGGCATGCACTTCATAACCAAGCTTCTTCAGCATTACGATCGCGTCAAGCTGAACGGCGGCGACGCCTAAAATAAGAACCTTTTCCATGAAACTTATTCCCTCATAATCTGCTCTACTATTTCGTCAATATTTCCTGAATCCGGCAACTTGTTTTTCAATATGGAATATGCTTTTTGCAGTGTTGCGTCCCGCAGATTCCACCATTCCAGTTCTTGTAGCTTTTCAATCACATCCGTTGAAAAACGATACCGTATAATCCGTCCGGGATTCCCTACGACGATGGCATACGGCGGAACATTCTGCGTCACCACGGTATTGGCCCCGATCACGGCGCCGTTTCCTATGCTTGCTCCCCGAAGCACGCAGGCGCCGGCTCCAATCCAGACATCATTGCCGATCGTTACAGGTTCGCTGAATCTGTCATAAGCAGGCTCTCCGTCATATAACTCATCATAAGGGTTATACAGAAACGTATGCGAGGATAAATAGTGATAATTGTGTTCGCCCGCTCCGATTGTTACGTTCCATGATATCGAAGTAAAGCTGGCAATATCGCAATGCATGACAACTGTGTTCTGACCTGTATAGGTATGTCTTCCAAGGCTTGCATGGTAGAAATGATTGAACCTGCCCGCCCTGGAATAATCGTCCAGCGAACAATGGTCCAGCTTGCTAAAATCAGAGGCAAAGCAATGATTTCTAAGTACGGAATCCCTGAGCCAGGCCCCTCGATAAACAACGGATTCATCCCCGACCGACGAACGTTCCAATCTGGAATCCGCATGTATGATGGCACTGCCGGATATTGAAGAATCCATGCGTTTGCATGTCTCCATATGAACCACTTCCATCCTGAATCAATTCTGCCCAATCATGTGTATTGTTTCAGCAGAGCAGTAAACCGTTCGATCACATAGTCCACATCCGCATCCGACAAGCGCGTGTGCAGCGGCAGGGTGATCTCGTTTTCATACTGGCGATAGGCGTTTGGATAGTCCCGCATGTCAAACCCCAAGTTTTGATATGCCGTCATCAGGGGCAGCGGCTTATAGTGCACGTTGCACGCAACGCCGGCTTTGGCCATTTGCGCAATGATGGCGTTACGCCGCTCGGCGGAGCAGTGCGGAATGCGGGCAAGATAAAGGTGCCCGCTGGACGTACTGTCCTGGTCAAAATGCACCAGGGGCTTCACCCCCAAAGGCAAAAGCGCCTCATTATACCGCAAAATGATCTCTCTGCGGCGGTCGAGAAGCGCGGGATACCGCTCCAGCTGTTTTAGCCCGATGCCGGCCGCCACATCCGTCATATTGCATTTATAAGCGGGGCAGAGAATGTCATATTCCAAGCTTCCCGGCTGGTTTTTGTGGAATGCGTCCTTGCTCTGGCCATGGAGCGAATACAGCATATACCGGCCGTAAAGCCAGTCGCCGTCCAGGCCGGGCCTCTCCCGAAAAGTTACCGCGCCGCCCTCGCCGGTGGTCAAATTTTTTACGGCATGAAACGAATAGGTTGTAAAATCGGCGCATTGGCCGCTTCTTTGCCCTTTTCTCACCGCGCCGAACCCGTGGGCGGAATCCGCACAGACGATCACCCGGCCATAAAGCTTCTGCAAAGCATTGTTCGCCTGAAACAACTTTTTTCGATTTTCCACAGCGGCAAAAATACGGTCATACCGGCACATGCGGCCGCCAAGGTCCACTGGAATCACCGCCTTGGTTCGTTCGGTTATCGCGCTTTCCAGCGCATCGTAATCCAGCTCGAAAGTGCCGGGAAAAACATCAACCATCACGATCTTCGCGCCCACATGATGAATGACGGAGGCGGAAGCCGTATAAGTATAAGCAGGGACGATTACTTCGTCGCCGGGGCCGATTCCCAAAATGCGCAGCGTCAGTTCCATCGCGGCCGTCTGCGAATTCAGGCAGGCCACCCTGTCGGTTCCAATATATGCGGCAAGTTTTTCTTCAAATTGCTTCGTGCGCTTCCCCGTGGTAATCCATCCGGATTTTAACGCTTCTACCACTTCGTTGATTTCCAGCTCCGTGATATCCGGGGGGGAAAATGGTATTGTTTTCATTTCATTCCCTCTTACTGCACCAACATTATAGATTGCTTTTATACCATTCAATTGCTTCTTTCAGCCCGCTTTTAAAATCATACTCCGGGTTATAGTCCAAAAGCCGCCGGGCCTTTCCGATGTCTGCGTTGCTGTGTTTGATGTCTCCTTTGCGGTCCGGCCCGTAATGCGGCTCGATCCGCTTTCCCAGCGCCTCGGTCAAATCATGATAAATGTCGATTAAATATTCCCGGCCTCCGTAGGCGATGTTGAACGCTTCCCCCGCGGCTTCGCGAGGCGCAAGGCACGCCTTCAAATTCGCCTCGATGACGTTTTCAATATAAGTAAAGTCCCGGCTTTGCCGCCCATCCCCGTTGATGGTGGGAACCTGATCTTTCATCAGCAGCCGGATAAATTTCGGAATTACCGCCGCATAGGCCCCCTCCGGGTCCTGGCGGCGGCCAAAAACATTAAAATAGCGCAGCCCATATGTATCAAGCCCATAGTGCATGGCATACTGTTTGGCCCATTCCTCGTCGCAGCGCTTGGTCAGTGCATAAGGGGACAAAAGCGCGCCTTCCCTCCCTTCCGTTTTGGGAAGATGCGGCTCATCGCCATATACCGAGCTGGAAGAAGCGTATACAAATTTCTTTACGCCATTGCGCCTGGAAGCTTCCAGCATATTCAGCGTCCCCTGAATATTGTTCGCGCAGTAAAATAACGGCTGTTCGAGAGACCGGGGGACGCTGCCCCAGGCCGCCTGATGCAACACAAAATCAACGCCTTTTGCCGCCTGCATGCAAGTCTCAAAATCCTTGATATCCCCTTTGAAAAAGGTATACTTCGGATTGTCTGAAAACAAATCGGCATTCTTTTGAAAACCGGTGGAAAGATCGTCCAAACACCGGACCTGATACCCCATTTTTAAAATCGCTTCACAGAGGTTCGAGCCGATAAACCCGGCGCCCCCTGTGACCAAAAACAAACTTTCTTTCGGAAAGTTCAAATTCTGATATCCCATACTGCCTTCCCCTTATTGTTTCGCACCGTGAATCCGGAACGCTGTCACAGCCTCCAGTACCGATAACCGGCAGCCTCATATTTCCCCCGGTCCATTATGCCTTTAATATCCATGAGCACTTTTGCCCCATTGGGCATATCCGCTTGAAACAGCCGGCCGATATCCGCCATTGTCAGGCCGGCAAACGCATCGTGCGCTACAGCAAGGATCACCGCGTCCATATCCCGGATGGAGGACAGTTCTGCAAACGAAACGCCGTACAGGCGCTTTGCTTCCATGATATCGGCAACCGGGTCCGCAATCAATGCGGTAATGCCATATTCCTTTAGCTCCAGGTATATGTCAATAATCTTGGTGTTGCGCGTATCCGGGCAGTTTTCCTTAAACGTAAACCCAAGGATCGCAACCTTTGCATCATGAACATGCCGGTTGGCCGCTATTAAATTTTTGACACAGTGCTCCGCAACATATTTGCCCATATCGTCGTTAATGCGGCGCCCGGCCAGGATAATCTGACTGTGATACCCCAGCTCCTCCGCCTTATATGTAAGATAATAAGGGTCCACGCCAATGCAGTGGCCGCCCACAAGCCCCGGACGAAAATTTAAGAAGTTCCATTTGGTCCCGGCGGCTTTTAAAACGGAAAGCGTATCAATGCCCATCTTGCTAAAGATAATAGATAATTCATTCATAAACGCAATATTGATGTCCCTCTGGCTGTTCTCAATCACCTTTGCGGCCTCAGCCACTTGAATCGACTCCGCTCGGTGAACGCCCGCGCCCACAACGATCTCATACACATGGGCAACGATATCCAAAGTCTCCTCATCCATACCGGAGACGATTTTTACAATGGTCTCCAAGCGGTGCACCTTGTCGCCGGGATTGATCCGTTCCGGCGAATATCCCACCTTAAAATCCGTCCCGCATTTCAGCCCGGATTCCCGCTCCAGAATGGGAACGCAAATGTCTTCCGTTACGCCGGGATACACCGTTGATTCAAACACCACCACGGATCCTTTCTCCAGATTGCGCCCTAAAATGCGGCTCGCGCCTTTTACCGGCGCAAGGTCCGGGGTGTGATCGTCGTTTACGGGGGTCGGCACCGCCACAATATGAAATTTTGCGTCCCGCAGGCGGGCTTCGTCGCTGGTAAATACGACAGATGAATCGCGAACCGCCTGATCCCCCACTTCAAATGTGGGATCCACCCCGGATTGGTACAGCCGGATCTTCTCCTTATTGAGGTCAAAGCCAATCACATGAACGCCTTTCTTGGCAAACGCGGCGGCGATTGGCAGCCCCACATAGCCGAGGCCTATCAGGGACAAGCATTCTTTTCCTTCCATAATCCTTCGGTCAAGGCTTTCCATCCACAAAATCCTCTTTTTCGACTTTTACTTTCTCATTTTGGCCCGAATATATATACACTGCTAACTTTCCATATTTTAACCCATATCCCCAGCCTTGACAATAGAATATCCAAAAATACAGCTTTATTTTCCAAAACTCAATATATACTTCCCAAAATTCATTCTAACGAGGGCCCGGAGGGAGATACAAAAATTAAAAAAATATTCCCCGCCGCCTGATGCCCGGCAAGGAAAAGGCCGCCCCTTTCCCCGCAAAAAAAGCCGCCGCATATGGTTTCCAACTTGGGCCGCAATTTTCAAAAGAAAGATGCGGCCTTTTTTCATCCAGGCGATTGCCACAGACCGAAAATTGTATTATCCTGTTTTAGGCGGAATCATACCGCAAGAGGGCAGATCAACCGCAAGGAGGAGATCAAGATCGACATCATTTACCAAGACGACAGCATTTTGGTCTGTGTCAAACCCGCCGGGGTATTGTCCACTGACGAACCAGGCGGCATGCCGGACCTCATCCGGGGCGCTCTGGGCCAGCCCGGCGCCTGCGTGCGCACGGTTCACCGGCTGGATCAGGTGGTCAGCGGGCTTATGGTGCTGGCCCGCTCGGCAAACGCCGCTTCCGTCCTGTCCGGCGAAATCCGCCGGCAGCGCTTCCAGAAGGAATATCTGGCAGTGGTCCACGGGCGGCCGCCGGAAACGGCAGGCTCTTTCACAGACCTTCTGCTGCGCTCCAAGCCCGAACGGAAAACCTATGTGGTGCACCATCTGGAAAAAGGGGTCCAGGAGGCGGTTTTGGATTATAAAACGCTGCGGTCGCGCTCCGGCCTGTCTTTGATACGCATCCGGCTGCGCACCGGGCGCACCCACCAAATCAGGGCGCAGTTCTCTTCCCGCGGCCTGCCGCTGGTGGGAGATCGGAAATACAGCCTTCTGGAGGATGGCTGCAACATCGCGCTTTGGTCTTTCCGCCTGGGTTTTTTTCACCCCGACACAAGCAAATGGATGGAGTTTTCGAAAAGCCCTCCCCCGGTTTATCCGTTTACCGTTTTTTCCGGCCACCGCCCCGAGGCAGGAAACGGCCCCCCTCAATCCGCCTTGTAAAGCATCCGGTAGATCCGCTCCCCGGCCAAAACCTTCTTTAAGTAGTTGCGGGTTTCTTCATAGGGAATTTTGCTCAGCGTCTGCCCGTCTTTTGAAAGTTCTCCGTCGCTCAGCCATTTTTCCACATTGCCCCGGCCCGCGTTATATGCCGCCAGGACAAGGTCGGTTCGGCCAAATTCTTGTTGCAGGTTATGGATGTACCAAACGCCCATTTCAATGTTCTTTTTCGGGTTGTATAAGTCGCTCAGTTCAAATTCCCGGTCTCCGCTGGATTGCGCCACCCATTTCGCCGTTGATTCGGTCAGCTGCATCAGCCCGACGGCTCCGCTGGAGGAAAGAGCGTTTTTATTAAATTTGCTTTCCGTATTGACCACCGCCATCACCAGATAGGGGTCCACATCGTACTTTTCGGAAGATTCCAAAATATAGCCCTTATATTGCAGCCGGTATAAATCGTGGTAGACCAAGCTTTTCGCCAAAAAACATGCTGCCAGCACCAGCAGGATCGTTAAAATTAGTTTTTTTGCTTTCATGGCCGCTCCTGTTCTGGACAACGTTGGAAAAAGAATTTTTAAAACATCCTAATTATATCCAATGGCGGCGCAAGTTACAACAGGAAAAGCTCTCCGAAGCAGAGATTCCGGCGGCAGGCCTTAGCGTTCTGGCGGGCGGGGAAGCCGCACTATGCCACACACCCCCCTGTTCATTTTAAAAATTTTTATTTTCCTCTTTACAAATGAATTTCTCTGTGCTACTATAAAGACACCCGATAATGATAATGATTATTATTACCGAAAGAGCTGAGAAACATGAGCAAAACCAAAAAATACAGCCGGAAGCGAGAGGCCATTCTGGAGGCAATTCAAAGCACCCGCTCTCACCCTTCCGCCGACTGGGTCTATGAGCAGCTCAGGCGGCAATTCCCGGATATCAGCTTGCGAACGGTTTACCGGAACATCGCCGCTTTTAAGGACGAGGGTCTTCTGGTCACCGTCGGGGTGGTGGACGGTGAGGAACGGTACGACGCCGACGCCAAGCCTCACGCGCACTTTGTCTGCCAGAGCTGCGGACGTATTTTGGATCTTTCGGAGGCGGACGCCGGCCCCGAACTGGACAAAGCGGCCGCCCGGGAGCTGGACGCCCGGATTCTCCGCCATCAGCTGATCTTTTATGGAATATGCAAAGACTGCCGGTAGGTAATACGGAACCGCCAACGGTTCTTAGTATATAAAATCACTAAATTTTTATGGAGGTATTATGATGAAGAAATTTGTTTGCAGCGTATGCGGTTATGTTCACGAAGGAGACACCCCTCCGGAGCAGTGCCCGGTATGTAAGGCGCCCGCATCCAAATTTGTGGAGCAGGGTGGAGAAATGACTTGGGCCGCCGAGCACGTCGTGGGCGTAGCCGCCGGCGCTCCGGAAGATATTCTCGCCGATCTGCGGGCGAATTTCACCGGTGAATGCTCTGAAGTGGGCATGTATCTTGCCATGTCCAGAGTCGCCTTCCGGGAGGGATATCCGGAAATCGGCCTTTACTGGGAAAAGGCCGCTCACGAAGAAGCGGAACATGCCGCCAAATTTGCGGAGCTTCTGGGCGAAGTTCTGTCCGACAGCACAAAGGTCAATCTCCAAAAGCGGGTGGAGGCGGAAAACGGCGCCACAGCCGGAAAATTTGACCTGGCCAAGCGGGCAAAGGCCTTGAATCTGGACGCCATCCATGATACCGTCCATGAAATGGCCAGAGATGAAGCAAGGCACGGCAAGGCCTTTCAAGGGCTTCTGGAAAGATATTTCGGCCCGTCCAAATAAATTCGCCATCCTCTTAAATTTGTCAAGCCATGCGCAGCACCCCGCCGGAAGGAATTTCCTCCGGCGGGGCGCCGCGCCACTTTGCATTGTTTTCCGTTTCATTCGCTGTTCTTGATCCGGAAATCACCCAATAAATAAGCAGGAGATTCGCAGGATGATTACGATTAGAAAGATTAAAAGAGAAGATCGGGCATGCTATCTTGAGATGGCAAAAGATTTTTATTCCTCAGACGCCGTACACCAAAACATCCCTGGGGAATGTATCCTCCGTACCTTTCATGAACTCATGCGGTCGGAGCAGTATCTGTTGGGATACATAATGGAATACAAGGGAAAAACGGCAGGTTACGCGCTGCTGGCCAAAACCTTTTCGCAAGAGGCAGGCGGCATGGTTTTGTGGATTGACGAACTTTATGTGCTGTCTGAATATCGCCGTCTTGGCTTAGGCCGGGCGTTCTTCTCCTATTTAAAAAACAACCTTTGCGGCAACATAAAGCGGATTCGGCTGGAAGCGGAAAGCGGCAACCAAGAAGCAATTTCCCTTTACAAGCGCATGGGGTTCCAGAATCTCCCCTATATGCAGATGATACAGGATTTGTAAAGGCCGCCTTCCCTCACCACTCGCCTTGCACCACGGCGTCCGCGTGGTCACCGGAAAAATGAGGCCGGTCAAAATAGTTTCTTCCGGAGCTTCCAAAGGTGGTATCCACATTGATCCACCGGTCCTCCCCGGGGTCATACACCTGATTCCAGGCGTGGTCGCCCCATTCGGATCCGCTGTAGCCCAGGCCGGTTACGAACCGGGCCTTCAGCCCGGCGGCACGGCACATGGCAACATACAGACAGGAATAATCAAAGCAGATCCCTTTCCCCGTGTGATAAGCCACCCTCGCCCCGGACGGCACGTCGCCCGAGCTGACGGCAATCTGCTCCGCCTTCCTTTTGTCATACCGAATGGTCTCGCTGACCCATTGGTACAAAAGGCGGGCTTTTTCCTTGCCGTCTTTTGCATTTACGGTAATGGCTTTGGCCTTTTGGTTGATTTCCGCGTCGGATTTCACCGCCTCATCCAGCGTCATCCCGTTAAAATATTTGACCACCAGGATCTGTTTGCTTTTGGAGGGCAGATCCTTTACCGTTTTTTGAAAAGAATCGCCAAACAGAATGGGGATTTTTTTAAGTCCGGACGCCAAAAGAGGGTCCAGCGCCTTTTCGCTGATTGTCTGATAAGCGGAGGATCGGTTGATAGAGCGGATCAGGGCCGCGTTGCCGCCGTAACTTGCATAGAGATTCAGCAGCAGGGCCGCCAAAAGGGCCAGAAACACTCCCTTGGGCAGTTTCCACAAGCCGCCCACGGCGCTGCGCCCCAAACGGCCCATGGAATTGACCGCGGATGCAATCCCCCGGGACAAGGGTGCTGCCACGAACCGGTAAACCGGCCGGGTCAGCAGGCGCAGAACGCCATACAAAATCAGCGTGCACAAAAGCGCCAGAATACCATAGGCCAGCGCCGTCCTGCCGGACAGCAGCGGCCGGACGGCGGGAATCGCCTTGTACAGCCGGTCCAAAACGCCGTTTTGGTTGGCCAAAATCAGCTTTGCAGCGTAGCAGGACAGCAGAAAGGAAATCAGCAGCTCCAGGTTTCCGATCAGTGAAACAAAAGAATCCAGCACCCGCTGGCTGGAAAAAGGAGTGACCATGCCGGATAAAATGGGAATCAAAAACAGTCCGGCAAGGGCCACCGTAATCCAATTGATGTGATATATCCAATCCATATGCGTTCCTCTGTGTTTTCCAAGCCTTTCCCTTGCGCCGCAAGGGAGTTTCAAAGGCGTTCCCCCGCGCGTTTTACCGCCTTGGCGCCCGCGCTCTTTTTCGGAAAATTTCCGGGGCAGCGCCCGAACCCCTTCAGAGCTTCCCGGGAGCGCCTCGCTCTACTATACGGCACGGCGGGAACTTTTTCAAGCGCCCCGCCGCCTTTCCCTTTGCATGGTTCCAAGCCAAAACAGTGTATAAAAAATTTAAACTATTTTAAAATTTATTATGGTACAATAGGTGCAGAGCGGCTATTGTATGCGCATATGCCCGCTCCGCAGGCCATGCGCTTAAAATTCCATAGCCCGCGCGTATAATAGAAAAAGTTTTTGATGGGAGATCTGCCATGTATATTTTCCAGCTCATTGCCAACCTGCTGTTTCATCTGGACACCTTTCTCGCAAATTTCATCGGTCAGTACGGCATTCTGGTCTACCTTCTGATTTTTGTGGTTTTGTTCTGTGAAACCGGCCTCTTTGTTCCATTTCTGCCGGGAGACTCGCTGATCTTTTCCTGCGGAGCCTTTTCGGCCTTGGGTCTGATGCATATTTGGATCGCGGCGCCCATCTGCTTCGTCTCCGCGTTCTTTGGCGACGCCGTCAACTATTCGATCGGGTGTACTTTGGGTAAGCAGCTGTACGCCCGGGAAAACAACCGTCTGATGAAGCGGGAACGCATAGACAAGGCCCAAACCTTTTACGACAGGCACGGCGGAAAAGCCATCATTTCTTCCCGGTTTATCCCTCTGGTGCGGCAGTTTACCCCTTTCGTTGCCGGCGTTGGCAAAATGCCCTACCGGAAGTTTTTTCCCTTTAACCTCGCGGGTGTCTCCCTTTGGGTGGGCATCTCTTTTGCCGCCGGTTATTTCTTTGGGAACATTCCGGCCATCCAGGATAATTTTACAGGCGTGCTGCTGGCCATCGTCCTTATTTCTCTTCTGCCGGCTTTTGTCTTGTTTGTAAAATCCAAATGGTCGGCGCAGCATACGGCGCAGCAACCCTAAAAGCGCGCTTTTCGGGCGAACCGTTTCCTCCGGCGGCTCAAAAAAATCCTTGGATCGTTTTTCATATTCCGTTCGTGACTCAAAAGGGGGCGCAGTTTTATCTATGCGCCCCCTTTTATGAAGCAGGCAGGCGCCTGCTTCAGCCTGCCAAAAAAACTGGTCCGGTTTCAGGATAAACCACCGTATTCCCGGATCAGCTGCAAGCGCCTGTATCCATACCGGAACAAAAGAATCACCAGTTTCACGGTGACAAACGCAATCAAAACACCGCATATCATGCCGCACAGGACATCTGATGGATAATGCACATAAAGGTACAGCCTGGAATAGGCGATCAGCGCCGCCAGTGCAAAGCCCAGGATTCCCCAGCCTTTATCCGCCATAAACAAAATGGTGGCCGCCGCAAAAGAGGACATGGTATGCCCCGAGGGAAACGAATGGTCTTTTGGCATCGGAATCAGCAGCTTAACACCCGGGTGCATGGCGCAGGGGCGCCGCCTTGCCACCAAAGGTTTCAAAGTGAGATTCCCGATGATGACGCAAACCGCCAGCGAAACAACCAACATAAACCCCGCCTCCCTGTGCCGCCTGGACAAAAACAACAGAAAAGCGATCACCAGCCAGATAGCGCCGTCGTTCCCCGTCCTGGAAACAACGGGCATAATTTTATCCAGAACAGAAAACCGCAGATTGTTCTGAATATAGTTTAAAATCAAATCATCCAATTTCCGGATTTCAGACAGCATAGGACACCTTTCTTTTTAAGCGGCCCGCGCCGCCGCGGTTATGTCGTTTCAGAGCGGCCGGCCCAAGCGGGACGTTTCTCCTTTTTCATACCGTTTCCATACCGCATCGGAGAACTTACGCGAGCTTTTCCCGAAACAGCTGCTTTGAAAATCCCAAAATAATCGGAGCGTTGAGGGCAATCATCAGGGCGACCATCAAAGCTTCATAAAGGATCCAATGCTTCATCTCGCCGATCATCACAAGACACTGGGCCAGAAGCAGAAGGGTATTGACGACTTGTTTGAATACATTCCATTCAATTTTAATCAGGGACCTTGTGTGGAAGGCCCGAATGATAAAAACGGTAAAATAGCTGATAAAGGTGGAAAAGGCCGCTCCATCCGCCCCATAAATGGGGATCAACACGAAATTCAGCCCTATGTTCATCCCCGCCGCCGCGACGGTGGTAATCATCGTCATGACGCTTTTCTTTTTCACCATGTAAATACTCCCCAAAAAGGTTACGAAGCAGGAAAAGGAGGTCGCCATCACCAGAAAAGGGATGTACCGCCAGGACAGGTAAAATGAATTGGAAACCAGCAGCCTCGTGAACACCTTGGATAAGGGGATAATGCAAGCTGCCGCCAGGAAAATGATGGACTGATACGCGTCAAACACTCTGGTAAAAAAACGCTCCCGGGCGCTGCTTTCCATCACTGCGGAAAGCTGCCATGCATCGATAAAAATGCCGGAGATTAAAATGATCAGCGTTGGGATTTTATACGACACGGCATACAGTCCGTTTGCGCCGCTGCCCACCATATAGGAAACCAGATACCGGTCGGACACATTGGTAACCCACCACAAAACCGACGTGGGAATCAGCGGCAGAGAGTACCGGATCATCGAAAACACCGTGTCCCGCTTGATGCCCTTAAACCGGATGTACCGGTGCAGCCGCGCAGCCAAAAACAGAAAAACCGCCGAGCAGGCATCCGCAATTACAATGGCCAGAATATACCCCGTCACCCCAAGGTGCATCACAGCCAGCAGCAAAATGGTAATCCCCAGCGTGGAAGCGGTGCTGAGCAGGCCGTCCAGCGCATATAGCTTAATCATCTGCCGTGCTCTTACAAACTGGGAGCAAAGGGATCGGAGTGAAGACATCAGGACAAACGCGTACACCAGCATGGTATGCCCTGAAATAAATTTCACCTTATTGAGCAGAGGCGCAAACAGCAGCAGCATCAAAAATCCGCAGATGGTTGTTATCACTCCGGTGGAAAATACATCGCTTTTGTCTTCGCTCTTCTCCAGGCCGAAGCGAACCACCGCGTCGGTAATGCCAAGAGAGGCAAGGGGAAGCAGCAGGTTCGAGGTCTGCAGAAGCAGATCCGCAATGCCGTAATCCGAATTGGTCATCAGCCTCGTATACAGCGGCATCATCAGAAACACCAATACTTTTGAACTGAACGTGCCGATTCCGATAATGAACGTATTGGTCATGAGCTTTTTATAACGGTTCACAGGCAGTCCTCCGAATTTCAGTCAAATCCGTGCAGGGGGCGAAGCGGGAAAAGCACCCGTTTCCCTAACATCACCCAGAGCCGTGCCCGAGAACGGCAGCCGCGTCCAAAGCCCGGTCCGCCGCAAGAGCCTTACAAGTATACCATAACAAAACGTCATAAAAAAGTATGAAGTTTTAAATTTTTGCCGCACGTTTAACGATGGGCGGACCGGTCCCCTTGCAGCCGGACTTCCTCCCTGTTAAAATAATTTTTAGCCTTAGTGAGTACATCACAGAACAAAGCGGCAAAATGCAGTATAATAAGCAAAGCAGGCAGCTTGGCTTGCCCGCAAAACAGCGGGAACTGATTATGATGGACCATGCTTTGCTTCCCTTTGGGACAAACGGTAGGTTCGCATCCGCCCTTCCGCATCGGCTTCCTGCGGATTTCGCCCGGACGGGAAAAGGGCGCAATCCAACATTACAACAAAGGAGAGTGCGTATCATGGAGTTAAAAGGAACAAAAACAGAAAAGAATTTAATGGCGGCTTTTGCCGGCGAATCCCAGGCCAGAAACAAATATACATACTTTGCTTCCACCGCGAAAAAAGAGGGATACGAACAGATCGCCGCCGTCTTTGAAGCCACCGCCAACAACGAAAAAGAACACGCAAAGCTCTGGTTTAAAGCCCTTGGCGAGCTGGGCGGCACCAAAGCCAATCTTCTGCACGCCGCCGAGGGAGAGAACTACGAATGGACGGATATGTACGAAGGCTTTGCCAAAGACGCGGAAGCCGAAGGGTTCCCCGTTCTCGCCGTACAGTTCCGGGCCGTCGGCAAAATTGAAAAGGCGCATGAAGAGCGCTATCGCGCTTTGCTGAAAAACGTCGAGATGCAGAATGTCTTTGAAAAGTCCGGCGAGACCATGTGGGAGTGCCGCAACTGCGGCCATCTGGTGGTTGGTAAGAAGGCGCCCGGCGTCTGTCCCGTCTGCGCCCACCCACAAAGCTTCTTCGAAGTCCGGAAAGAAAATTATTAAGGGGTCCTGGTGCGTTTTATAGAACAGCGCAGTCCCGGCTGTTTTGCCGGCACCCAGCTGATGCCGGACAAAAACGGGCTGCTGCACACTTCCTTTTAAGAAAACAGCACATAAAAATACGCCTTGAAATGGCTTTTAAAGAGCCATTTCAAGGCGTATTTCCCTTTTATCAGACCATTTATCAATTTTATTCTGTAAATTTAATTTGCAAAAGCGCGCTGCCGTTTATTTCTGGCTGGTTTTTCCCTCGCCGGTTTTATGGGTGTCCTGCTTTTTCAACGCGCTGGTTTCCTCCTGCGCCTTCTGATCTTCGTCCCACGTAATCAGGAGCTCGCCCAGCCGGTTCACGTCCCCATTGAATCTGTCATTGTTTACGATCAATCCCATAAATTTCACCCCTTTTGTTATACCGCCGCCAAACGGCTGTGGTATCCTGCTCCGACGCCTGCGGCTGCCCCGAAAGGGCCAAAAGCGGACGGAACGGAACGCATGCCGCTCATTCTAAGATAGTATACCACAAGTTTTTTGCAAGCAACACCATTTCATTCCGAAAAGCCCCTGTTCTGAACAAAAATTTTTACCGGCAACGCCGGAAAAAACGCCGTTCATGCAAGGCGAGCGGCCTGCATACAATCCTTTTGCCGGGCAAGGCAGGCGGCCTTTCCCGGCAGTCTCCAAGCCGGGCAAAATGCCCGGCTTGATGTCTAGCCCTCAAAAGGAGCTTTCAGAATACCGCCGGAAATACTGATGCCCTGAGACGGAGAAAGGCGGCCGCCGGCTATCTCTCCGCCTCAATCTGAAGCGGCATGGTTGAGATCACAATATTCTTCTGCTTTAATAATTCCCGTTCGATATAGACTCTGGTGTTGTTGTGCAAAATGCGCTGCCATAGTTTATTCACCCGGAACTGCGGGAGAATCACCGTGATGATATCGTTCTCCGAACAATTGTATTCCGCCGAGCGGATAAACTCCAGCAGAGGCCCCACAATCTCCCGGTAGGGGGAATATTTGATGATAATGGGAATGTCGGTTTTCAGCCAGGAATACCGCTCCCGGTTTTTTTCCTCGGCGGCTTTGTTAATCACCACGCTAAAAACCGTAACATTGTCCGAGATGGTCTGCGCATACCGCAAGGCGCGGACACTAGCCCGGTTGACGCTTTCCAGCGGCACAATCACCCGGTTGCGATACCTGTTTTCTTTTTGGAGCGCGGTGGCGCATTCTTCCCGCTCCAGCCGCAGCTGGTCACGAACCGTGGTATAGTGCCGCTTGATCTTTAGCAGCGCCAGCACAATCAGCGGGATTAAGAATACGACGATCCATGCGCCCTGATTAAATTTTGTCACCGCAATGATACCCACGACGATCACCGTGGCCAGCGCGCCGATCCCGTTGATTAGAGCTTTATGCACCCAATGCCCTTCCCGCCTCCTGACCCAGCGCAGGAACATACCGGATTGGGACAGCGTAAAGGAAATGAACACGCCGATGGCATACAGCCCAATGAGAGATCCCACCTGCGCCTTAAAAATGACGATCAGAACCATGGCCGCTGCCGACAACAGCAGAATGCCGTAATCAAAGCTCAGGCGGTTGCCCCGCATGCTCAGCTGCCGCGGCATAAACCCTTCCTTCGCCATGACAGACACCAGCATGGGGAACCCGGAATATGCGGTGTTGGCGGCCATAATCAAAATGATAAACGTGGTAATGGTTACATAGTAAAACATGAACCCCTGCCCAAAAATTTCAGACGCAATCAGAATCAGCATGGCCTTTTCGCCTGGGACAACATGATAAAAGTACGCCAGAGCGGCTGTGCCGCCAAACAGCACAAAGATGATGACGGCCAGAAGCAGCAAAATGGTTTTCGCGTTTCTTTGAGACGGCTCCTTAAAATTCGGGACGGCGTTACTGACGGCTTCCACGCCGGTCAGCGCGGAACATCCGTTTGAAAATGCCCGGAGCATCAACATCATGGTGAGGGGCTGCACAACGGCGGGAAGCGTTGGCTCGGGCGGCACATACCCCGTTCCCAATTTGAAAAACCCCATGACAATCATGAAAAGAATTCCCAAAATAAACGCATAAGCGGGCAGGCCGAAAATCTTGGACGATTCCCGCACGCCTCTTAAATTCCCCAGCATCAGCAGCAAAACCAGCAAAATGCAAATCGGAACTTTATATGGCCGCAGCGTCAAAAACGCGGATGTAATCTGCTCCACGCCGGAAGATACGCTGACGGCCACCGTCAAGATATAATCCACCGACAAAGCCGCGCCCGCCACCACGCCGGCCACAGTCCCGATGTTTTCTTTGGCCACGGTGTAGGCCCCGCCGCCGTTGGGATAACAGTCGATGGTCTGCCGGTAGGAAAGCATCAGCAAAAACAACAGGAAAATAATGACACCGGATAAAATGGTCAGCTGCCGGTAAGCCAGAACGCCAATGGCCGGAATCAGAATCATCAGGATTTCCTGCCCCGCATAGGCAACGGAAGAAATCGCATCGCTGGAAAGGATGGGAAGCCCCCATTTCAGCGAATATTTTTCTTCCTTCAGCGCTTCATTGTCAAGCGGCTCCCCAATTAAAATCCGCCTGAGTTTCTTAAAGCCCATAGCTTTTCCTCTTTTCTCCCATAATCGATATGAAACGCAAGATTTCATTGATTATATACAATTCATCTGCAAGATGCAATGTTTTTGCACCGGCAATTTCGCTCCCCTCCCGGCCCTGTGGAAAGCGTCTCCGCATTTTTCTTTTATTCTCTTTCCCCTCTTTGCTTTTCTGTTCGTTCATATGCCAAACGTGTCCAAAAAGGACACCATCTCCCGGAACGTCCCTTTCGGGACGGAGCCAACCGCCCGGCCATGGGAAATAAGACAGTCTGTCACTAAAAAAGCGTTGATTCCGGCCCGCCCGCAGGCTTCCACATCCTCTTTTAAATCATTTCCCACCATCAGGCATTCTTCCGGGTCCGCGTGAATCTTTTGCAGGATCTCCCGGAAATAGTTCGGATTCGGCTTGCAAAAGGCAGAGTTTTCATAGGTCGTAACCAGATCGAAATCCGAAAGATCCAGTCCCACCCAGCTCAGCCGCGTTTTGATTCCACAGGCCGGAAATAACGGATTGGTGGCCAACACCACCTTGTCCGCCCGTTTCCGCGCCAGCGCCACGGCTTCCGAGGCCAGTGGATTTTCCCCCGCCGCCTTTTTCACCCCATTAAATTCATTTTGATAAAAGGCCGTAAATTCTTCCTTGAGGCTCCGCGCCTTCTCTCCCATTCCCTTTGCAAACGCGGCCCAAAACCGCTCTTCGTTCAGCGCCCGCCCGTCGTTTCCCACCATGGCGGACATGCCGGTCCAGACGCTGTCCACCAGCTGCCGCTTTTCATACCCGAATGGGCAGATCTTTTTTGCCAGCTCGCTTAGATAAGCCCGGACAAATTCGTCCTGATCCATGGGCAGCAGCGTTCCATCCAAATCAAACAGGATCACCTTTTTCTTCACCATATCTCTCCATTCCGCCGGAACTTCCATTGTTATATTGTCATAATGTGTCAGATTATAGCATAATAGCAGAAAAAAAGAAAGCTTTCATCCGGTATCCGATGCGCCGGCGCCGCCCTTTTTGCCGCGTCTGACAAAGCCGCGAAAAGTTCCACAAAAATACGCGGACGGAAGCGAAACTTTTTTTCATTTAGCCCCTTGATTTTTTACTGCATGCATGCTTATAATTAAGTTTGCTAATTATTAGTTTATCTAATGAATTGAGGTGAACCGATTTGCAGGAAAAAAGCGAGACCGAGCTTCTTTCCGAAAACCTTATCCGCGCGTTTACGCAGTTCAAACGGATCCGGCTGCAAAAACTGGATCGAAAGCACCGGCCAAGCCACTGGCATCACATGCTGAAGCACAGCGAATTTATTTTGCTGATGGAGCTTGCGGAAGCGGAGCAAAGATATCCGGACGGCATCAGCGTTTCCGATTTAAGCGGCCGCCTGCGGGTGAAGCCCCCCTCCATCACCTCTCTCATCGGCGGGCTGGAACACAAAGGCATGCTGGAACGCAGCATGGATGAAAGTGACCGGCGCATCATCCGGATCCGGCTGAAGGAAGAGGGAAAAAACGTTGCAAAAGAGGAGCAGCGACACATGGTTGCCCTGATGAAAGATTATGTGGCGTATATGGGAGATGAAAAATGCAGAACCTTAACAGCGCTCATCAACGAAACTTTTACCTTTTTAGATTCCCAAGATCAAAAACGAAAGTAAGCGGAGGTAATCCATGCTCAAAATATACAGAAACCTGAAGCCTTACGCCTTGCACATCTGCGGCATTTTTGTGCTGGTATTTCTTCAGGTCACCGCCGATCTTTATCTGCCTACTTTAATGGCGGACATTGTCAATAACGGCATCATCAACACAGATATTGCTTATATTTGGAGAACCGGCGGCTTCATGCTGCTGGTTGCGGCAGGCGGCGTGCTGTGCGCGGTTTCCGCAAGCTTTTTAAGCTCCCGGGCTTCCATGGGGCTGGGCCGGATCCTGCGCGGCAAGCTTTTTCGGCATGTGGAAGGCTTTTCCCTTCCAGAATTCGACCGGTTCGGCGCTTCCACTTTGATTACTAGAACTACCAACGATATCATCCAAATCCAAACCGTCAGCATCATCATTTTCAATATGATGGCACGGGCGCCCCTGATGGTCATCGGCAGCGCAATTCTGGCATACCGCAAAGATCCCGGGCTTTCGGTGATCCTGCTTATCGTTTTGCCCGTGATAGTGCTGATGATTACTTTTTTTATGCTGAAAGGCATGCCGCTGTTTAAGCGCATTCAAACCAAGCTGGATAAAATCAATCTGGTCCTTCGGGAAAACCTTACCGGCATCCGGGTCATCCGCGCCTTCAACCGCATTGATCACGAAAAGGCCCGTTTTGACGCTGCCAGCCGGGATCTCACCGATAATTACATCAAGGTCAACCGGATTATGGCGTTTTTGATGCCCCTCATGATGATGATAATGAATCTTGTCACCCTCAGCATTCTCTGGTTCGGCAGCGTCCGGATTGATACGGGAGCCACAAACATCGGCAATCTGATTGCGTTTATACAGTATACTATTCAGGTTTTAATGTCCCTTCTGATGATGACCATGATGTTCATCATGCTCCCCCGGGCCCAGGCGGCCGCGGAACGGATTAACGCGGTGCTGGAAACCAAGTCCGGCATTGCCGACCCGGAAACCATCCGCAGGGCGGAGGAAAAGGCCGGCTATGTGGAGTTTCAAAACGTCACCTTCGGGTATGCCGACGCAGAGGAACCTCCCATCAACAATATTTCCTTTGTGGCAAGCCCCGGGGAAACGACCGCTATCATCGGCGGAACCGGCAGCGGGAAATCTACCATCATCAACCTGATTCCCAGGTTTTATGACCCGAATTCCGGGGCTGTCCTGGTGGACGGCGTGGACGTCCGGGAATTGTCCCAGGCAGACCTGCGGGCGAAAATTGGCTTTGTCCCTCAGAAAGCCACCTTATTCTCGGGCACCATCGCGGAAAACATCCGCTATGGGAAAAGCGACGCGACCGATGAGGAAATCCGGCACGCGGCCGAGGTCGCCCAGGCGGACCGTTTCATCTCCGAAATGCCCGCCGCTTACGACACCATTCTTTCGGAGGGCGGCCAAAACCTTTCCGGCGGACAGAAGCAGCGGCTTTCCATCGCCCGGGCGCTGGTGCGCAAACCGGAAATCTACATCTTTGACGACAGCTTTTCCGCCCTGGACTTCAAAACCGACGCCCGCCTGCGCGCCGCTTTGAAGCAGGAGACCGCCGCGTCCACCGTCATCATTGTGGCGCAGCGAGTAGGGACCATTATGGATGCCGACCGCATCATCGTGCTGGACGAAGGAAAAATCGCCGGCGTCGGAACCCACAAAGAATTAATGGACAGCTGCGAGGTTTATCGTGAAATCGTATTCTCTCAGTTATCCAAGGAGGAGCTGGCATGAGCGAAAAAAACAAATCTTTCAAATCGAGGCGGCCCAAATTCCAGCGCGGCGGAGGACCCGCCGGCAGCTTGGGGCGGCCCGTGGAAAAAGCCAAGGATTTTAAGGGCACGCTGCGGCGGCTTTTGGGCTATCTGAAGCCTCAGACCGTGAGTCTTGTCTTTGTGGCTATATTCGCCGTTTTCAGCACCGTCTTTACTGTTTGGGGACCCAAGGTCTCCGGCGTCGCTATCAATCAGCTGACCGACGGATTCATCTCAAAATCCATTGTAAACGGCATTGACACCGCGCAGGGCCAGCTCAAAAACGTTCTGAGCGCCTATAACGACGCTCAGAGCAACGCCGTAAAAGCAGCGGACGAAAAAGCAAAATCCGCGGTGGATGAGCTATTCCGGTCAAAAGCGCCCGGCATCCCGGAAAGCGCATACAGCGGCATCCCCGGCTATGACGACGCCATTGCAAAAGCCAAAGGGACGGCGGAGGCCAAGGCCAAAGAGGCGGTGGACCAATCATTTGCGGAAAAGCTTTCCATGTCCCTTCCCCAATTTGAAACCTTCCGCAAGCTCTGCGCCCTGCCCCAGATTAAGAGCGCCAATAATTTCGGAGCCAGAGCGGACATTGCAAAGAGCTTCGTGGAAAACGTGCAGTCGCTGCCCAAAAACCTGATATCCCAAGGTGGAGAAAACAATTCTTCTGCCAACAAGCTCATGACCCTGTCACAAGGGGATCTGCAAAAGTATACAAACGACATCCGGGAAACCGGCGGCAGCATTCCCTTTCAAGCCATTGGAAACACCCTGCTGCGTCTCTTGGTGATCTATATTTTAAGCTCTCTGTTTACCTTCATCATGCAGTATGTCATGTCCACCGTGGCCCAGACGGTCGTCTATCATCTAAGGCGGGATTTGGACAACAAAATTGCAAGGCTTCCCCTGCGCTATTTTGATTCCCATACCAACGGCGAAATTTTAAGCCGCATGACCAACGACATCGACACCATTTCCTCTACGCTGCAGCAAAGCCTGACCCAGCTCATCACCTCTTTGATGCAGCTCATCGGCTATATCGTCATGATGCTGACCATCAGCCCTCTTTTGACGCTGCTCGTCATTTTAACCCTGCCGCTTTACGTCGCCCTCACCATGCTGATCGCAAAAAAATCCCAGAAATACTATGAGGCGCAGCAAAAATATCTGGGCGAGCTCAGCGGGCACACTGAGGAAATGTTCACCGGCCACAAAATTGTCAAGGCCTTCGGACATGAGCAGGATTCTATCGAAACCTTCGAGGC
>JAQVYO010000089.1 GCA_028708585.1 Oscillospiraceae bacterium | reverse complement strand
TTCTATATTTTCAGAAAAGGGAAATTTAGATCCGTCAAACATCACCGAGTTAAAACCGCCGTCAATGCAGGATTTGCAGACCTCAAAGCTCTCCCCATGATCCAGGTGAACGCAAATGGGAAGGCCGGTATCCTCCACGGCAGCCTCGATCAGTTTCATCAAATAAACATGCTTTGCATATTTCCTGGCTCCTGCGGATACCTGTAAAATCAGAGGAGCGTCCACCTCACGGGCAGCTTCCGTAATGCCTTGAATAATTTCCATATTGTTTACATTGAAAGCGCCAATTGCATAACCGCCTTCATATGCCCTTTGGAACATTTCTGTGGATGTGACCAGTGGCATGTGCCCATCTCCTTTATTTTTGCGTTTTTCAGCCTCAGTATAACAAGCCGGGGCACCAAATGCAAGGGAAAAACAGCAAAAGGAAGCGGTCCTTTCATTCCGGCCGCTTCCCTTTTGGATTCTCTTTTTGGTTTTTATGTTGGAACAGAACCCGTTTCCCAGGGCTTTCGGACCTCGCTTGAATTTCATCTCATCCCAAGAGAAATCTTTCCAGACGGTCCATCCCTTCCTTGATATTTTCCATAGAAGTGGCATAAGACCAGCGGATATGATGAGGCGCACCAAATCCGGTGCAGGGGACCACAGCCACAAGGCCCTTCTCCAGGAAAGCGGAAGCAAAACTGTCCGCATCTTCCATCAGCGTCCCGCTGATTACCCGGCCCAAAAGCGGTTCTATGTTCATCATCGCATAAAAAGCGCCCTGGGGTTTAATGCAGCTCACACCTCGAATTTTGCTGATGCGCTCCATCATGTAATCTCTCCGCGCTTCAAACTGCCGCCGCATCTCCTCAATGCTGTCTTGAGGTCCTTCCAAAGCGGCGGCGGCGGCAGCCTGGGAAATCGTGCTGGGCGCGGAAGTGGAATGGCTCAAATAATTTGCCATTACTCTGGCAATGCGTGGATTTGCAGCGGCATATCCAACACGCCAGCCCGTCATAGCATATGTTTTGGAAACGCCGTTTATCAATATGGTATGTTCTTTTAGCTCCGGGCTTAAAGAGGGAAAACTGACAAAGGAGTTTCCGTCGTAGATCAACGAATAGTAAATTTCATCGGCAATCACATAGAGATCATGTTTCAAGCAAATTTCGCCAATGGCGGTTAACGCGGCGCGGTCATACAGCATTCCGGTTGGATTGGAGGGATTATTTAAAATGATCGCCTTTGTTTTGGAAGTTACGGCAGCCTCCATAGCGGCAGGAGAAAGTTTAAATTCCTCCGCCTCCGGGGCGTTCACCACCACAGGGACGCCACCCGCCATGCGGATCATTTCGTAGTAACTCACCCAGTATGGCGCCGGCAGAATCACCTCGTCCCCAGGATTGAGCAGCGCCATAAGCGCAGCAAAAACATTGTGCTTGGCTCCGCTGGCCGCCACGATCTGAGAAGGCTCATAGAATAAGCCGCAATCCTGCTCCAGCCGTTTGCAGACAGCGGCTCGAAGCCGCTCGGTACCGGCGGCGGGCGTATAACGGGTCTGATTGCTGCGGATTGCATTGATCCCCGCTTCCTTGATATGATCTGGGGTGTTAAAATCCGGTTCTCCGGCGCCGAATCCGATCACATCGTATCCTTCCGCCTTCATTTTTTTATATAAAGAATCAATTGCGATGGTTGTTGAGGCTCGAACGGCCTGGGCTGAGGCTGACAATTCTTTCACAGAAATTCCTCCTGATACTTTTTGGAGTTTATAATTTACAATATTATATGAGCAATCCTGCAAAAAAGCAAGGGCGTACCTGAAAAATTTCCTGAATATGAATTTGTCTGATTTCCAAGTTGCAACTTAAGAACGAACTCCTGTTTCACCCAATGAGCTTCACTCCTCCGAGAGATTGATCACCTCTACGCCCTTTTGCCGGGCATACCGGACAGTGGATGCCGTCCCGCCTTTGGCATCATTTAAATAACAAATGCAGTAAGAACTGCCGTCCACCAGCAGGCAATTTCGTTTTTGCATGCAAAAGCGGTCATACCGTTCCGAAGCATAAACAATTTTATCCGCCCGGGCTTTGATGGATTCATATAGAGCCAGGTCAGAAGCGTTCCAGTATTTGGCCTGCTCCGGGCAAGGCAAAACCAAAATGAGCCGCACGGTTGGGTAAACCTCCCGCAGTCTTAAAACGGTTACAGCCGCAAAGGTGTCGAACCCCAAAGCGCCGCCGCATCCAAAATAACATACCCCGTTCCCAATCAGCCCAACAATGGATTCTTCCAGCCGTTTCTCACAATCAATATTGGGAGTGAATTTTCTGTGCCCGGTAAAACAACAAGCTTTTTCCTTCATAACTCCCCTTGCTTTCTTATAATGCAGACTCACGTCATTTTCGGGTGCGGCCTCCGGATGGTTTCTATGCAAGAAGAGGCCGCGCCCGGCAAGAGCGTGGCCCGCAAAAACCCATAACCGGAATACTCGGAAGCGCCAAGTATCACCCCTTTAGATCTTTTTCGGCATCCATTGGCCTGTATAAACCGCCAGAGCTTTGGAAATTGCGGTGCCCGCCAAAAAGCAAACGACCGCTTCCACCAGCCCTTGAACGCCAACCATGCCCAGCACAAAAGGAATAACGCTCATGCCTTTCATCAAACTCTGAATAAAGTCAGACCGTCCAAACAAAAGCATCAGTGAGGCCATAAAGAAAACCGTATTCAGAACCGCGCCCGCCAGCGAAGCAATGCCATAGGATAGAATTCTGGTCTTATCCACTCGGTAAAGGCCTCTGAAAATAAGCCCGCAGAGCCAACCCATCAGAATACGCGGGATCATGCACACAAAAAACGTATAAAATGGGTTGATCGCAAACAGCGCAACGCCAAAGGCACTTTTCCCCAAACATTCAAAAAAACTGGTGGCGCCAAATACGCCTCCCAAAATCGCTCCGGCTCCGGGACCCAGGACGATCGCCCCCACCAACACCGGAATTTGAAGAATGGTGAGTTCCAAAATATTCACCTTGATGTACCCAAGTCCGGTAAATTCAAGAAGCAAGATTACGGCAATCAAAACCGCCAGCCGGACCATATACCCAGTATCTCTCATGTGTTTTTCAGACATTTTCATTCCTCCTGCTGCCGCTCATAACCGATGCGGCGCAATCATTTATTCTCCCACAGTGAACGTGCCCTGCATTACAATACGCCGGCCAAATCCTGGCGTTTTTCTGCACTGCGCTTTTCTTTCGACAGTCCGCACGGGTTCGTCAAAATCGCGCAAGCGGCGCGAAGCGGCATGCGGGAAACATAAAAAATAGTATCATGAAACACTATAAATAGATATTATGATTTTTTACAGTTTTTATCCGCATTTTTTGTATAGATTTGATAAAGACCTTCTAACGTAATATTTGCGTCGTAAAGAATATACCGATGGCAGTACCGCAGGATAAACCTTGCATTTCCGCCAGTGGCCACCACAGTAGCGGCGGATTCCGTTTCCGCCTCGATGCGTTCAATCATACTATCCAGCATGCCGGCATTGCCATAGACAACTCCCGCACACATAGAATCAATGGTATTTTTCCCGACTACGGAAGCGGGCTTGTCAATGGAAATATGGGGAAGCTGGGCAGAGCGCTGGGAAAGCGCCTCCAGCGCAATGCGCACGCCGGGAAAAATGGCGCATCCCTCAAATGCGTGCTTTCGGCTGATCAGCGAGATGGTGGTGGCGGTGCCCATGCCGATTAAAATGATGGGAGCCGTATATTTCTTCAGCGCGGCAACTGCGGCGGCAACCATATCCGCGCCCAGCTGCGTCTGTATCTCCGTTTTAATATTCAGCCCAGTTTTCACGCCCGGGCCCAGAATAATGGGGGCGGCGCCTGTAATCTTGGCTACGGCTGATGCCATAACAGCGGTGACGGGAGGCACCACGCTGCACAAAATCGCGCCGGTAATTTCCCCCGCATCGTGTCCATAAAGCCTAAGAATACTCAAAAGCTCAATGGCGCATTGATCTCTTGTCTTGTTTCTATGCGTCTCCAATGCAGAGACGAATACCAGTGCACCCTTGGGGTCAAAAACGCCCAGGTTGGTGTTGGTGTTGCCAATATCAATGGTTAAAATCATACCGTGCGCCTCTTTTCAGTTTACTGCCGCCAGACCATCCATTGGATTCCCGGCTCTGCCCCCCAGCAAAGCTTTAAGTACTCCCCATTTTATTTTTTTCTGACGGCATCCCGCACCAACTGACCCATACGCTCGGTTCCCACCGAAGGGCCGCCTCCTGCCATATCCCGTGTGCGGTAGCCTGCGTTCAAAACGTCATCCACAGCGGTTTCTACGGCAGTCGCTTCTTCTGGGAGGCTCAGGGAATAGCGTAGCAACATAGCGGCGGAAAGAATGGTTGCCAGCGGATTGGCCTCGTCCAAACCAGCCATCTGGGGAACGGAGCCATGACTCGGCTCATACACGCCGGGGCCGCCCGCACCGATAGAAGCGGATGGCAAAAGGCCCAAGGATCCGGTTGCCATTCCCGCCTCGTCGGACAGAATATCCCCGAACATATTTTCCATCACCAAAACGTCAAAGCTGAAGGGAGAGCGCATGAGCTGCATGGCGCAGTTATCCACCAGAACATCGGAATATTCCACATCGGGATATTCCTCCTTGAGACGGTGCATTACGCTGCGCCACAGCCGGGAGGTTTCCAAAACGTTGGCCTTGTCCACGCTTGCAAGCTTTTTCCTTCGCATGCGGGCAAGTTCAAAGGCTCTGCGACCAATTCGTTCAATTTCCATTTCGCTGTATGCCATCAGGTCGGATGCTTCTTCTCCCCTGTCGGAGGTCTGATACCGTTCCCGCTTGCCAAAATAGACGCCGCCGGTCAGTTCCCGGACAATCATAAGATCAATGCCATTTTCCGTAATTTCAGATTTCAGCGGAGAAACCGCGGCCAAGGCGGGGCGCAGGACGGCAGGGCGCAGGTTGGCGAAAAGCCCTAGCTCCGAGCGCAGCTTCAAAAGGGCCTTTTCCGGCCGAAGCGAAACGGGAAGTTCATCCCATTTGGGGCCTCCAACCGCCCCCAGAAGCACCGCGTCGGAGGCTTTGCAGGCTTCTGTGGTACCCTCCGGATATGGCTCTCCCACAAGATCTACAGCGCAGCCGCCCAGCGGAAGGTTCTGATACGCAAACTTGTGTCCGAAGATCTCTCCAACAGCGTCTAAAACCTTCACGGCCTGGCAAACAATTTCCGGTCCGATTCCATCGCCTGGAATCAGTGCAATTTTATAATTCATTTCGCAATTCCTCTGTCTTTTAAAGATTGAAGCAGCCCGCCGCTACAAATAATCTCATTTACAAAATCGGGAAACGGCGCAGCTTGGAAGGTCTCCCCCGTAGTCTCATTTTGAATCATTCCGGTTTGAAAATCCACCGTTACCCTATTTCCTGCGGAAATCCGCTCGGCCGCTGCGGGGCATTCCATAATGGGAAGGCCGATATTGATGGCGTTCCGATAAAAAATACGGGCAAAGCTGGCGGCAATAACACAGGATATGCCGCTGGCCAAAATAGCAATGGGCGCATGTTCCCGGGAAGAGCCGCAGCCAAAATTGTTCCCGGCCACAATCAAGTCATTTTCCCGCACTTTTTTTACAAAGTCTTTATCCAGATCTTCCATACAGTGTCTTGCAAGTTCGCTGCGTTCCGGCGTGTTGAGATACCGGGCGGGAATAATGACATCGGTATCTACATTATCGCCATATCGAAAGGCGGTTCCCGTTACACTCATTCCGTTCCTCCTATTTCATCGGCAGAATAACCCTGTCTCATCAATTTATTTCCCATAGATACAAGCGCGCTCCTTTTTTTCGTTTTCTTGCTCGGGCGGACCAAAGTTCTCTTTTGGGGGAGAATTGATCAAAAAAGAACCGGCGGCCCTTCCCTGCCGGCGTATTTCTCCAAAAACAAGCAAAAACTTTCCGACCGCCCGACGGCGCGCCAGGATCAGAACAGACGGCAGCATTCCTCTTTTCAAACAGAAGCATACTGCGCGCCATATCACATATATTATAAATCAGGCAGGCAGTTTTCACTGCCCGGAAAACTTCAAACCGCCGTCAGGCCAGCTGTTTCCTCACATCTTACCGGTACATAAAAGCAATGGTTTCTTTTCTTATAAAAGCAGGTCGGCAGGATCCGCAATTGCGCCGGCAATAGCGGAAGCAGCCGCCACGGCGGGTCCGGCAAGATAAATTTCGGATTCAATGT
>JAQVYO010000088.1 GCA_028708585.1 Oscillospiraceae bacterium | reverse complement strand
GGGACAGCGGTCATGTTATTGACATCGGAAGCGTATGTTTTGCTTCCCGGCGCGGATTCGGAAATCTTGGACTGATAGAACTTCCCGTCGTCCTCCGGCAGGATCGCCGTTATTTTAAAGTCGCTGAATAATACGGCAAGCGCCTGGTAATGCCCTTTTTTGTTGGTGCCGCTGGTCTTGTACGCGCCTGTCAGCATCCAAAAGACATCGCCGGCATCTGTGTCCTCGGACAGTGCGCTGTTCTTTTTGACGGCTGCGTTTGTGTCGCTGCCGTACTTGTCATTTCTTCCGCCTCCGTTGGCCCTGTACGCGCTAAAAATGGCAGTCTCAATCGCCGCGCCGGCGTCTGACATCGATTTGTCATAGATAATTCCTGACGCAGCAGTTTTATAAGTATTGTCACCGTTTGTGTGGTTGCCGGAATAGGAGGCGGCGGAGTTTGTATTATAAGCAAGGCCTTTGGATATCACATTGTCAAACTGTGTCTTAAACTTGCCGGCGCCGGTGCCCATGCCGTACTGGTCCTGAATGGCATAGGCCAGATACTGCCACAGTGAAGCGGTGGATTTCCCACTGAGGTAATCGCTGTTTTGGGAGATGAGCATGTCCTGTTCGAACATTTTCGTGCTGTCATCAAAATGGTCGCTGTCCACTCCAAAATAAATGACGTCGTCGTCCCCTTTCAGGTCAAAATCTGACGGCAGGGGGACATCATCCCCTATTCCGGAAGCGCCCCCGTCATCGGGGTAGCCGATGGAACAGCCAGCGGCATGGTAGTAATCGTCTTCCTCCGCTACATAGGTCAGATAGCCGCACTCAGGGCAGTAGAGCGCGGAATCCGAATACGGGCACTGTTTATCGCTGTGCTGGTATCCGGAACTGCCGTATGTAACGGTGCATCCCGCTATGGGACAGGTAAAACGGCAATTGGCTTTGTGGGCAGTATCGCCGTGCTCGTCTTCTACGGCGCCGCAGCCAAGGCATATGTCTCCCTCTGCCGCCAGAGCCGTTATGGGCATCAGGGACAACACCATGGACAGAACGAGCAGACCGCTGAATAATGCTTTCTTCATATTAGTTCAGTACCTCCCTTTGAATATCTGTTTCGCGCGGAGTCAGCACCATCTCCATGCATTCAATGGTGCTGATTTGCGCTTTCTTGCCGAACATGAGGGAACGGGCCGCCGCATCAATGATCACTGAGCTGAACAGATCCGGGTCTGCAAGGGGGACATCGTTCCAGGGGCTTAGGTTCCGTTTTCGATGCTTCTGGTGCCGTTCTACGTATCGCTTGCGTCAAAAATTGCCCAGTCAACCATCGATCACCGCCGCCCGCGCCGGAATGGCCAACAGCGGCGGTATGATGCAGGCTGCATAAAAATTTTTGAATTTATTTCATTGTTCTTGCCTCCCGGATTCCGCTTCCGCATCCTCGCGGCCAATCATACCGAGGATCTCGTCCAGGCCGATCTGCGGTCCACCCCGCCAGCGGATGTGGTCCCCGTCAGTTTTGGGGCAGGGGAGCGGTATCCTTTGCCGTAGGGTGGTAAAGGCCGGGTCATTGTTCAGCAGGGCCGTCATGTTGAACAAGATGAGGTGTCCATTGCTCAATTCGATGTCCAGCGTTTGGTCGTCCAGAGTATCCACACGGGTGATTCGCAACATTTTTCCACCTTCTTTCTTTGCTTCCGTCAAGATGGGCTTATAAGTTCAACATAACAAAGAACGGCCTTTTCGGTGCGGAAAATTAAGAATTCTTAATCGGGAATGCGCGTTTTCTATCTCACAATTGTGCGTGAAAATGTGGTAAACTGCTTTGGGGAGGCGATATCATGAAAAAGGCAAAAATATTAATGGTGGAGGATGAAGCCGACGTCCTTTCCATCAATCGTGAATACTTTGAGGGAAAAGGCTATGAAACGGCGGGCGCTTCCACGATTGCCCAGGCACGGCTGCATTTGGAAGAATACACGCCGGATTTGATTTTATTGGATGTTATGATGCCGGACGGCTCCGGACTGGATTTCTGCATGGAATTGCGGGAAAAAACAAATGCCCCCATCATCTTCCTAACCTGCAAGGATGACAATGAGAGCGTTGTGAAAGGGCTTCTGCGCGGCGGGGATGATTATGTCATGAAGCCATATGATTTGAGCGTTGTTGGTGCGCGTGTGGCGGCGCAGCTGCGCAGGGCGGGCGTCATGTCCGCCGGAAAAATCGAACTGCCGCCACTTATCATTGATCTTTTAGCCGGAGAAGTGATCCTCTCCGGAGAGCGCGTCAATCTGACGCAGAAGGAAATCCAGCTGCTGGGCTGTTTTGCGCTGTTTGCCGGACGAAGGCTGAGCTGTGCGGAAATTTACCGGCGGGCCTGGGGAGGAAGCGTTCCGGGCGCATCCAAAACTATTGCCGTTCATGTGGCGAATTTACGCAGGAAGCTGAAACTGGATGAAGGCAGCTGGTTCGAGCTGAAGAATACCGGGAAAGAGGAGTACATATTCAGCAAAGTTCGGTATTAAAGCGGACCGGCTGGAAGCATAAAGGAGACCGTCGTGCCGCGGCCCACCTGGCTTTCCACCCAGATTTGGCCGCCGTGTTCCTCAATAATATGCTTGCAAATATAAAGTCCGAGTCCGGTGCCAGTATCCCGACCGCTGCTTTGGCTGCTGTGATACCGCTCAAAAATAAATGGCAGCATCTCCGGCGGAATCCCGCTGCCGGTATCCGCAACGCTGACGGTGATCTGTGCATCTTCCGCTTTTGCCATTACGGTGATGCTACCGTTTGCCGTAAATCGGATGGCATTGGAGATGAGATTGACGATTACCTGTGAGAGTTTTCCCCGGTCGGCGTTTATTAAAGGCAGCAATCCTTCTATGCGGATGTTCAGCTGGTTTGCATTTTTATTCAGAATGGGGTAATGGGTTTCAATCGCCGCATAAATTATTTCATCCACCCGGCAGGGAGCTTTTTCGATCCTCATCCGCCCTTCCTCAATGCGGGTTACGTCAAGTATTTGCCGGACCATCAGCGATAACCGTTCAGCTTCAGAAGAGATCAGCTTCATTTTATGGTCCAGCTCTTTCTGATCCGGAGAATTGGGACGATCCAAAAGCTGGCGGGCGGTTTGCGCATAGCCGGAAACGACGGTCAGCGGCGTTTTGAGCTCGTGGGAGACGTTGCCCAGAAACTCTGTTTTCATTTGATTGAGATTTTCCAGCGCTTTATTTTCTGCGGTGAGCTTTTTTTCGGTTTCCCTGGCTTCGGCGGCTAGGCGGCTGTTCATCAAAAAGAGTGAAATTGTTTGCGCCAGTACAAACACAAGCATAGCGGCCTCTGATATGGGCGCTTTGGGCAGGAATCGAAACAGGCGGTTATACATCAAAATATCACTGACGGCGGCAATATAAAATACCGCGATCCCATACAGAGCGGCTGCCTGTTCCGGATTGGGACGCCGCATTTGATAAAATAGACCCGTCACACCGCAGATAATACAGGCGATCAGCAGTGCCTGATAGTATTTTAGAACCCAAGTATAAAAAATGGAACCGCAAAACAGGAGCAGGACGCCATAGATACAGGACCCGCCTATAGCGGTGTATTGAATCAATTGCAGAAATTTTCCGGAGCGATATTGTCCCAGATAAAGCGACAAAAAAATGGTTAGGAGGACTACACTGAAATATTCCAACAGAAATGAGAGGTTTCCGGGGAGAAAAGGAAGATATGTCCATGCCTGGGTCTGGATGCACTCCCGCAGGGCCATGGAAAAGCAAGCCAACGCAAAATACAACGTGGTTCTGGAGTGGGGGCGGGGATGCAGGAGATAGATGCAAGCAAGCAGTACCGCCGCGCAGAGCAGCGCTCCCACTATCAAAAATCCTTTGATCGCGCTGGCCGTGCCGGCTTGGGGGGCGGAGCCGGCTTCCTGTATGCGCAGGGTGGCGAGCTGCGCTCCGCTTCGGTAATGATAAAACTGCGCTGTCTGGAGGATGACATCCATTTCCCCATCTGCTGAGGCGGCATAACAGGTGAGGTTGTTTTCCCAGATTTCGGTGTCCGCCTTTGTTGTGCCGGGAATGCCACTTTGCCCAACCGGTTTTCCATTGACATAAACCCGCATGGCGTGCCTGCCGGAAAGGGTGAAGGTGAGGGCGTAAACGTTGCCGCCCCTGGGCAGGCGCACATGAAACCGCTGAGACAGGTAATCCGACCGCAGCTGACTGAACCAGTCTGTGCTTTCCGGGCGAGCAGTTTCGGCGGTTTCCGGAGTCAGAAGAACATTTGGGTAATAGACCGGACCGGGAGGCAAAACGAAGGCAAGGCCTTTTTGCTGCGCCGTGTTGGAAAGCGCATAAAATCCGTTTCGTTCTTCCACTGTGATGGATGGAACGGTCTGCCTGGCTGCTCCGGGGAGCCGGACCAAAACCATCAAAGCGGCTGCGGTCAGCGCCGCTGCAAGAAGAATCGACGGCAGCTTTTTCTTTTTGGCAAAGCGTTGCAGGGGCGGCAGCTGAATACCAGCCGGCATGGCAGTTGCCTCCTTTTCAGGCTCTTGTCAAAACTATGGCGGCGCCATCAAGATTTTGGTTTCCATAGAAAAAACAAGGCAAGCGGACGGATTGGGTTCACTTGCCTGATTGACTTTCTCCAGAAAGAGGGCTTTCTGAGGGCTTTTGGTTTTTCTTTTTTATGTTTGCAGCAACTTTTGCCGCTCTTTATAATCCGGCAGGATCGAAGCCATCAGAGCGTAGAACTGCGGGCCGTGATTTTTATGGACAAGATGTGCAAGCTCGTGGACGATCACACAGTCCACGGCTGCATCCGGATATTGCATCAGCCGCCAGGAAAAGCACAGACGGTTTTTATCGCTACAGCTGCCAAAGCGTTTTCTGGCTCCGGTAATTTTGATTCCGGCAGGACAAAGGCCCATGATTTTTCCATAGTACCAAATGCGCGGGGGCAGTTCCGCCTCTGCCCGGGCGATGAGAAGCGCGCGCCGCGCTGCGTCCGGTTCCGGATGAGCGGCTAGAAACTGCTTCTGCCGTTTGACGTTTTTTTCCGCCCAGTCTGCATGGCGTTCCAGAAAACGGTGAATTTCCTCCTGAGGGCAGAAGAGGGGAGACCGGACAATGACCTGACCGCTGCAGGCAATTTCAACAGCCAGCGTTTTCCGGCTGGAGCGTATCAACGTAAACTCCATAGCGCCGCTTAAAATCTTGCTTCCCACTCGGTTTGCCGGAAGCCAACCAGAATAAAATCACCGGCGACCAAAATCGGGCGCTTAACCAGCATGCCGTCTGTGGCCAAAAGCTGAAACTGTTCGTCTTCGTTCATGGAGCCTCGTTTTTTTGAAAGCCCCAAGGCCCGGTATTGTTGGCCGCTGGTATTAAAAAAGCGGCGCAGGGGAAGACCGCTTTTTGCGTGCCAGGCACGCAGATCCGCCTCTGTGGGAGGTTCCAGTTTGATGTCGCGAAACTGATACTGCACGCCACGGGCGTCAAGAAATGCTTTTGCCTTCCGGCAGGTAGCGCATTTAGGATAACATACAAACAGCATTTCCAATTTTCCTCCGTTTCACCTTTTGATATCAGTATACTTGTGTGGAGCGGGAAAAGCAATAAAAAGCCAAAAAGAAGGACGGCTTGCTTGTTCCGGCTGTTTATTCGTCGGCAGGAAAGAACCTTTTGGAAAGACAATTATGTGCTGGCCGACAGAAGGAAAATGGTTCATCAAATGTAAACACTGTCTGTTTCAAACGCTTGGATTACGTATAAAAACGCTTTTCCATACCGGTGTGCTTTCACCTCGCCGACACCGGAAATATTTCGGAATTCTTGGATGGTGCGGGGCTTTTTTGCCGCCATATCGGAAAGCGTGGCATTGGAAAAAATAATGTAGGCTGGAACATTGGCTTCCTGAGCCAGTTTGGTGCGCAAATCCTTGAGAACGGAAAGAAGTTCATTGGAAACGGGCGGTGCCTCACTCTGGGAAAACCGGCCCTTTTTTCCTTTTTCGCCATGATCGAGAGCCGGTTCCTTTCGCAAAGACATGGTTACCCGCGCGTCGTGGAACAGGACTTCTGCCGCTTTTCCGGTCCTCCGCAGGGAAGGATACGGTTCTCCCACAAGCTCCAGATATTTCCCGGAGATGAGATAATAGATATATTTCCGAATGGTTTCCTGGCTTACGCCGCGCATGATTCCATAAGTGGGCAGCTTGTCAAGGCAGAGCTTCGCGACCCGTTGATCCCGGCTGCCTGACAGCATGCGCACAATGGCGGTGATGCCGAGGCCCCGGGGATACCGTTTCTCAACACGAGCCACAGCGGAGAGAATTTTT
>JAQVYO010000087.1 GCA_028708585.1 Oscillospiraceae bacterium | reverse complement strand
CCCCTAATCGCATTGCAGGTTCTGGGGATTATCTTTAAAATGAAATCTAAAAAAAGAGGAGTTGAAGCAAATGCTGAACAAAACCGATCCTCCGGAGATTGAGCTGATTTGCATCATCGTAAACTTCGGCTTCGGAAGCAAAGTAATCAAAGCCGCGAAACAATATGGCTGCCCCGGCGGAACGATCGCTTTTGGCAAAGGGACGATCAATAATCATTTTCTGGATTTCATCGGACTGTCCGACATCAGAAAGGAAATTGTTGTCATTATCGCGGAAAAAACGGCGGCGGACCTGGCTCTTTTAGAATTAAACCGCATATTTGAATTTTTTAAGCCTCATCACGGCATTGCTTTTACAACCTCCATTTCCGGTATTGCGGGAACCAAGGCTATCGCATGCAGCAGCCTACAAACAGAAAGAGGGGAGAGGAACGCCATGTATCGTGTAATTACAACCATTGTGGATAAGGGTAAAGCGGAAGACGTCATTCATGCGGCCTATCAGGCCGGATCGAAGGGCGGAACCATCATCAACGCCCGCGGCTCCGGAATTCACGAAACCAGCAAGCTGTTTTCCATGGAAATTGAGCCGGAAAAAGAGATCGTTATGATTCTTTCGGAAACCGAACTCACCAGCGCAATCGTCCACTCCATCCGGCAAAATCTGAAAATTGACGAACCCGGCAATGGAATTATATATATTCAGGATGTCAACAAGACCTATGGCATCTATCAATAAATCCCCCCTTTCAGAAAAGACGGCATCTCAACCCCCCCTGCAAAGGCTCGCACATATTCGCTTTTTCCATAAACTCAGGCTGCCGAAAGCGTGCTTTTGGCAGCCTGACGGATGTTATGGGTTTTTTCGCCATCCAATGATCCCGGCAAAAGCAGGTTCAGACCCGCAGAACCGCATACTGCACCACAAGCGACGTTGCAGCCAAGACCAGCCAACACCCTAAACCGAGCAAAATCGGCCGGTACCCGTTTTTCACCAGCTTGACGATATTTGTGTTGAGCCCAATGGCCGACATGGCCATTACAATTACAAACTTCCCAACCTGCGCCAAAAACGTTCCGGTTTCTTCCGGCAGAGGCAAAAATGTGCTGATCACCGAAGCCGCCGCAAATCCCAAAACAAACCAGGGAAATATTTTTGCGAAATGGTAATGAGATTCTCCTTGTTTTCTCTGCCTTCCGGATACAAAAAATGCAAGCGCAAGGGTTACAGGCACAATCATTAAGGTCCTGGTGAGCTTTACAATCACCGCCAGGTTTCCCGCCGCGTTGCTGAACGCATATCCCGCCGCCACCACAGAGGAGGTATCGTTGACCGCCGTCCCCGCCCAAAGGCCAAAATTATAGTCGGACATATGTAACATATGCCCAAGAAACGGAAATAAAAACGCGGCAATCACATTGAATAGAAAAATGGTGGAAATGGACTGGGCCACATCCTGGTCGTCGGCGTGAATCACCGGCGCCGCGGCCGCAATGGCAGACCCTCCGCAGATGGCTGTTCCAACCCCCACCAAAATATTGGTGTTTTGATCCACCTTCAAAGCTTTCCCAAGGAAAAAGGCGGAGAGAAACGCGGCGGTCAGCGTAAAGGCCATGAGGACAATCGTCTGGCCTCCGACCTTGAATACATGAAACAAATTCATATCAAAGCCCAGCAATATAATGGAATATTGCAGTAAGTTCCTTGAGGCGTAAGAAATCCCGTTTTGAAAGAAGGCCGGTCGTTTCCAGAACGCAAGAATCATTCCAAACAGGATGCCCATCACCGGACCCCCCACGATGGGAAAACACTTCCCCAAAAGCCATGCGGGAATTGCTATCCCGGCGGAAAGAGCAACTCCGGGGACCTTTTCCAGTACTTTTTTCACTTGATCCACTCCCTTGGGAATGACTATACATCTTGACATAGCATAAGTAAACTATTATTATCTTATGATATCAATAATAATTTACTTATAAATGAGGGCTTTCATTTGACACTGCGGCATTTTCGCATTTTTTTGACCGTTTGCAACCAGATGAATATGACAAAAGCGGCAAATATTCTTTTCATCTCCCAATCCGCCGTCAGCCAGGCCATTTCCGAATTGGAAGCATATTACAACGTCCGGCTGTTTGAACGCCTATCCCGCAAATTATATCTGACGCACGCGGGAGAAACGCTGCGCGGTTATGCGCTGCACATGATTCATATGAACGAGGAAGCGGAACGCGAGATGCGGTCGCTCAACCAGAACGGCGTCATCCGAATTGGCGCCAGCGTCACCATTGGCGCTTGCGTTCTTCCCAAAGCGGCATCGTCTTTTCGCAAAGAAGCTCCCGGCCTCACTCTTTTGGTTACCGAAGACAACACGGCAAAAATCGAGCTGCTTATTTTGTCCGGCAAATTAGACCTGGGCCTTGTGGAGGGAGATGTCACATCGTCCGATATCGTCAGCAGTGCTTTTGCAGAAGACGCGCTGGTTCTGATTTGCGGGCGCAGCCACCCTTTTTTTCGGCGCCGGTCTGTTGCGCCTCAGGAGCTGGAACGGGAAAATTTTATTTTGCGGGAGGCGGGCAGCGGAACCAGGAAGACGTTTGAAACGGTGATGTCGGAAAATGGCCTGTCCTGGACCACAACATGGACCTGCAACAACACCGACACCATCAAAACGGCGGTTGCCGAAGGCCTTGGGGTTTCCGTTATCTCTCAGCGCGCCGTTACCCAGGAAATCAAAGCCGGCATTCTGCAAAGCATCCCCATCAGCGGTCTTTCGTTTAAGCGGCAGTTTCAGCTTATATACCATAAAAATAAATATTTGACAGAAGCGATGACGCGCTTTATTGCGTTTTGCTTTCGCAAGGATGGCAGCCCGGCGGGCTTTTCGGCCAAAATGCAAGAAAAAAACTGCGCTCGTCTTAAATAGCGCGGTTTTCTCCGTTTTTCCATTTTTCTTCGCATGGAAATATGGTACAATCCTACCGAGGGAACAATAGACACATATTTGGCAAGATTTCATTTTCAGCCGGTTTTGGTATCGCTCAAATTTTACGTTCTGTAATAAGAACCATATCAACAAGCCGCTCATCGAAGCAGTGCTATGATCCAGATCACGATGCCTTTACAGCCGCCCTTTTGATCGCGGAACCGACTTTTTTGACCGCAATCACAGAAACCAGCACGGCTACCGAAACCAGAGCGGTAAATCCTCCGGGCGCAACATTGAGATAATAGGAAATAAACAATCCCAGCATAATATCCGCTATGCTGAACAAGACGGAGCAAATCAAGGTCATCCGAAAACCTTTTCCCAGCTGCAGCGCCGTAGCCACAGGCAGAGCGATCATGGAACCAAGTACCAACACCCCTACAATCCGGATGGAAACGGATATGGCAGACGCCACCAAGATGGAAAATATATAATTAATCATCTTCACTTTTATGCCCGCCACCTGAGCGGCTTCCTCATCAAAGGCAATATAAATCAGCTGATGATATAACAAGAGGACCGCCAAAACGGATATGATACTGAGAATGAAAACGGTTATTTTGTCGGCGTTCGTCACGGTTAAGATGCTGCCGAACATAAACGCATCCGCATTGGTATGAAGTTTTCCCGAGCTGATAATGGTGATGGCGGTTCCTACGCTTAGGGCAAAGACGATGGTCAAAATGAGGTCAGTATGTTTTTTAAAATAGCCCCTCAGAAATTCAATCAGAGCGCCGCAGACGGAGGTAAACACAAACGCGCCCAGCACCGGACTCTGGTTGCAAAGAAGGCCCATCGTAATTCCAGCCAGAGAAGAATGGGAAAGCGTATCCCCAATCATGGAATATTTGCGCAGTACCAAAAAAATCCCGATGCAGGGGCACAGAATGGAAATAAAAACAGAAACAAAAAATGCGTTCTGCATGAAATCATACCTAAGCAATGCTATCGTCCCTTCCCTTTGCCTTTAAAAATTCGTTGGCGTATCTCCGGGGAGAGCAAAGGTGCCCTCTCCCTTCCGACAGATGATAAATCTGCGTTGAATTTGCAATGGCGGCTTGCAGATTGTGTTCCACGGAGACAATCGTAATACCGTTTTCTTGGTTGAGCTTTTTCAGCAGAGCGTAAATTTCCGCCTGGCTCGCCAGATCCACCCCATTGGAAGGCTCGTCCAGAATCAAAAGCTCCGGATTCCCCATCAGTGCCCGGGCAATAAACACTTTTTGGCTTTGCCCGCCGGATAGCGTTCCGATGAGCGCCTTTTCATAGCCGGACATTTTGACTTGGTCCAAAATCCTCGGAATCATGCTCTTGTCTTTTCTGTGAAGCAGCTTCCGGTACGAATTTAAAAGCTCATAAACCGTAATGGGAAAATTGGAACTGGACGCGTCATTTTTCTGCGGAACATAGCCAATTTTGTCCGCCGCGGTATCAATCGTCCCACTGGTGGGTTTGATAAGCTTTAACACCAGCCGCATGAGCGTGCTCTTCCCGCAGCCGTTCTCTCCCACTACTGAAACATATTCTCCATCCGCTATTTCTAAATTGATGCCGTCTAGCACATAGGGCGGCGTTCCCGTATAGGAAAAATATAAATTTTCCGCTCTGATCATGTAGATTCCCCTTTAATAACAAAAACGGTGCGGCCCTCTTGACATCTCATTCCTTGCCGCGCTATAGTATCTATTATAGATGCAAATGCAAACCATTTGCAAGTCTTTTTTTGGGAGGCAGAAAAATATGCTCAAAAAATGGGCCGCTTTCATTCTTTGTGTAATCGCCGTTTTCAGCTTGCCGTCCTGTGGAGTCCCGCGGCAGCCGGAGGCTTCTAATACCGGCAAAGTCCGGGTTTCGGTTACCTTTCACGCCTTAAAGGAATTTGTCCTTGCTGTCGGCGGGGACAAGGTGGATGTTTCCACCATCATTCCAAGCGGTACCGAGCCGCATGATTTTGAGCCGAAAGCGCAGGATCTGGTTGGCCTCGGGCAAGCTCAGGTATTCGTATACAACGGGCTTGGCATGGAAACCTGGGCAGACAGCGCGGTGACAGCCGCGGGAAATAAAAATCTGATTGTTGCGGAAGCCGCAAAAGGCATAACGCCCATATCCAACAAAAACGGGGCCGGGGATCACGGCCAATATGATCCTCATGTCTGGCTGAGCCTGAAAGGCGCCCAGCTGGAGGCGAAAAACATTGCAGCGGCACTGATTCAGGCGGACCCGTCCAACCAAGCCTATTATGAAGCACGCTGTACACAATTTATAGCACAATTGGAAGCTCTTTATACAGAATACAGCGCCAAATTAAAAACCGTCAGCCGGAAAAGCTTTGTAACCGGCCATGCCGCTTTCGCCTACCTTTGCCGGGATTTTGGCCTCATCCAAAACAGTGTGGGAGATGTCTTTGCGGAAGGAGAACCCAGCGCGCAGCAGCTTGCCGCTCTCGTGGATTATTGCAAAGCCAATCGTGTCACTACGATTTTTGTCGAAGAAGCCGTCAGTCCGGATATCTCTCAAACCCTGGCCAGCGAGGTGGGCGCCTCCGTCCAAGCCATTGATACCCTGGAGAACAGCAGCGGCCAAGAAACCTATTTGGACCGCATGAGCGAAAACCTAAAAAATATTTATGACAGCCTGAAGTAACCAACCCAGGAGTAGGGCCTTCTAGGCCGTATGGTCTCCAAGCAGGAAGGGAGAAGGATCTTTTGCATTTAACGGACGTATTGCGAGGATATGGGAAGCTTGGCATTTACCCGATGCACATGCCGGGGCACAAGCGGAATCCCTCGTTTTTTTCTTTGCCCTCTCCCTATGAAATTGATTTCACGGAAGTGGAGGGGCTTGATATGCTGCACGATGCCCAGGGGATTCTCCTGGACGGAATGCGGCGGGCCGCAGGATTATATGGCAGCAGCCATACCTTTTACTTGGTAAATGGCAGCACCTGTGGTATCCTGTCCGGTATCACATCCTGTACCAGAAAAGGCGACCGGATTTTGGTGGCGCGAAACTGCCATCAATCCGTATACAACGCCATCGGCTTGCAGGATCTTCAGGCCGTTTATCTTCTTCCAGAGCCGGATCTGGCATTCGGCATCTGGGGCAGCGTCTCCCCCGCTCAGGTAAAGCGGGCCTTGGATCAGTACCAGGATATCCGGCTGATCGTCCTCACCTCCCCGACATACGAAGGGGTTGTATCCGACATAAGCGCCATTGCAAAGCTTTCTCATGAACGGGGTATTCCCCTGTTGGTGGACGAAGCCCACGGCGCCCATCTGGGGTTTTCTCCTAAATTTCCGCAAAATTCGGTACAAGCTGGGGCCGACCTTGTCATTCACAGCCTCCACAAAACCCTGCCCGCCCCCACCCAAGCCGCCCTCATTCACATAAACGGAACGCTGGTCGACCCAGAACAGGTGCGGCGTCAGCTTGCGGTTTTTGAGACCAGCAGCCCCTCCTATGTGCTGATGGCT
>JAQVYO010000086.1 GCA_028708585.1 Oscillospiraceae bacterium | reverse complement strand
TCAATGAGAGTGCGCAGAATTTCAAATTCGGTTTCGGAAGCGGAGGGAAAGCCTACTTCGATTTCTTTAAAGCCGATTTTTACCAGTGTCTCGAACATTTCCAGCTTTTCCTGTAAATTCATGGGATCCACAAGGGCCTGGTTGCCGTCCCGCAGATCCACGCTGCACCAGACAGGCGCTTTTTTCAGCTGCTTCCCGGGCCAATCGCGGGCTGCCATGGGAGCAGGAACAAAAGGGGCATATTTCTCAAAGCTTTGATTCATAGCGGGATCCTCCTTTGATTTAGAGTCCGGAAGCGTGCCCGCCTGAAGAATGATAAAACAACACGCCCCGGACAAAATGTCAGGGGCGTAATTATAAATACGCGGTACCACCCTAATTTAGCCGCCGGTTACCCGGGCAGCCCTCGACGGCCTCTAACAAGGCCCGGGCCTGTAACGGCGCCCTATCCGTCCCGTTCTGGGCTGCGCTTGAAACGGGCGACTCCGGAATGAGCTATACACATGTTTCCCCTTGCCTGTTCGCACCGGCCACAGGCTCTCTGGAAGGGGAAGGGACATGTCTTGTTTCCTTCATTGTCTTTCAGCTATTGTTTTTCATTTTAATGAGTAAACCGGAATTTGTCAAGAGGTTTTTATGGAGCATTTTTTCTCAAAAACTTGGGCGTTTCTTTTTTGAATTCGGATATATTGTGCTTGACAAACAGGGAAAATTGGTTATAATAATATTCGTTGTCCCTTCAAAGAAAATATGGATTGAAGAAAATATGGAGTAGATACAGCGGGATTGTGTAAGGGTAGCACGACAGACTCTGACTCTGTTTGTGAGGGTTCGAATCCTTCTCCCGCTGCCAATTCCTAAATTCCCTGCGGCTTTGTGCTGGCAGGGGATTTTTTGTTTTCTTTCATTATTTTTATCCTAGTTTATATAAAGTCTCAATAATTCACATCAGATGAACATTGTTTTTTTGCTCTTTGATTGCGGCTTTCGCGCTTACATGTTTTAGGAAATCGTTTGCGTGATTTGTTTGGCGATCTTATCGCCGGTTTCATAGACGGCGGAGAAGTCCACATAAGGGTTATAGAGTGCTTCCAGTTCATCGTGATAAAACTTTGCCTGAGAAAGGGCGGAAACGGCTTCTTCTATGAGCAGCCTCGAAACTTTTTTGGAAAAACGGAGTTTGGCGCGGTTTTTGCGTAACGCTTCGGTTTGAATCAAAGCGTCCAGACGAATACGGCGGAAGGAATGGCCCTCATATGGAACCATGTCGGTAGAAGTGACAAAGCCAAGGGATAAGGCGGGGATGAGAAGGTGCTCCAAACGTTTGGGGCATAATGGGGAGGGACACGTTATGACATCCAGGCCCACGGCTGTGGCGGCTTCTTGCAGGAACTGTAAAGTGGGCGAAGCCAGCCTGTGATTATCTACAATTTCATAGATCCGGTCACAAAGCGTTTCTGCCGTGTCGAAGCGGCAGAGAACGCCTTGACTGGTGACGCCCCCCAAAAAACGTTTGGTAATGGTTCCGGGCGCGTTGCCGGTTTTCTTAAATTCCCGGGCGGCGATGCTGTGAATCCGCTTTTCCATTCTGCCCACTGCCGTGGGGGAGAGAAATGAATCCGGCAGGTCGCCCAGAACCTGGCAGGCCGCGTCTAAAATGCGGTATGCGCGGCTGTAATAGCTTTTGTACGCAGCCGTTAATGTGAAAACTTCCGTCCGAAGGTTTTTGAGAGCCTCCGTATTATAGCAATTGCCCAGACATACATACTGTTCTATGACGCCGGGATACTGAGGCTCTATGATATGGGGCGCTGTGCCGTCTACAATCGCAGTTTTAAGGCGGGGAAAAAAGACTGCGTCCAGGGAGTCGGGATCACCGCTGCAATGGATGTATTCAACCATTTCCCCCCGGGCGGAAATATCCTCGGCAGCTCGCCGCATCAACGAGGATTTGCCGCAGCCCGGGCCGCCCTTGAGAATAAATATTGCCTCTGCTGAAGCGGGAGCAATCAGCTGGTCATACAGAGAGTAGAAACCGGCGGGGGTATTTGCGCCTAGATAAAAATGGGCCGATGCAGCTGCCATAAAATTTCCTCCATACTGTTGTTTTATATGCCGGATGGCCCGGAGCAAAACCCGGCGGGGCATGCTCCGTTTTATCGTTTATCCAAAGAATTTGGTGCTACCACAGCCTATGCGCCAAATCCATTGTTTGCCAGCGATCGAAAGGAAATTCAAAAGATTTTCCGCCCGCTGGGGGCGTTTTTTTCTGCCTACCAACCAGCCTTTCCATTTCGTCCTCGTTTATATGAAAGCGTTAAAGTGTGTTTTTGGGAAAAAGCTGTTTGACAATGGGCGAAAGCCGGGTAAACCGGGAAATCCTTTGCCCGGCAGATTTTTTGAATCGCCTGCGGGATCCGGCAAAGGAAGTGGATGACGAATTTATGCAAACTGTGTGAAAAAAAAGAATATTCTATGCTGTGATATAGAAAAAAAGTTTGCAATTTTGTACAAAACATAAGATTTGTCTAATTACAAAATGCTTGTAATCATGTATAATAACAAAGACAGCTGACAAGACGACATTGCTCAGCTCAAAAAATGTTAGGAAAGAAGCAAACAAAACAATGACAAAGTACATTATGGCGTTGGAGACAGGCACAACTGAAATCTGTTTTCTTCTTTCCGGCGAGAGGGGGGATTTTGCAGCGTAGCGCAAAGGCGCCTGCCCGAAGACAAAGCAAAACGGAGCGGGCGCGATGCGATGGGGATCTGGCCCGTGCAAACGGGTGTTTTGCCAGGGGCCGCCGGGTAAACCATCTGATGGTTCCACCGGCTGTATGGCTGCGGCAAAGCGCCGTCATTGCAATCAATGCCGGAAGCCTGTTTACCGCCCAAATCACACAAAGGCAATGCAGAAGAACCTTCAAATTGAAAACTCTCTGAGAGCCAACGGACACACAGAGGTTTGCAGAGAGAATATTGGGTTTCTACTCGACGCCTGTTTCTCCGAATGAAGTTTTGACGGGTGAAGGCAAGGAAGCGTTTCCGGCGGGCTTTGGAAAGAGGCCCGTTCAAGAAATCTTTGGGCTTGCATCCGAAAAACGCAAAACCTGTGTGGACAAATTGCTCCAACGCCTTGAATGCTCATGATCGGCATTGCTGAAGAATGCGGAAGGAATATGAGTTTTAGCAGAGGGAAATGACCGGCAGGGACTGCCACAAACAAATTTCTTTTCTGTGCCAACCAGGCAGGATAATCCATTTTTTCGCTTTGTTAAGAGTTCCTTTTCTGCGGGGAATTTTAGACAGCCAATATCAGACGGAAATTTTTTTCTTGGGTGCCTGTCCCTGTGGGGCGAACAAATGCATTGGTAGAATGCCTGCCTCCATGTTGATTTTGAGTGGAAAATATCCGCCGCTTCGGACGGAAAGGAACACCGTTTTCTTTTGTTCCCGGCGGATTGTGTTCATTTTGACAGAGAGCTTTCATCTTTGTCGTCTGCGCCGCTGTTTTTGTGGCCTGTGATGAGCTCAAAAGGATTGTAACCTTCTTGTTGCCAAAAGCACCGTGTAAAATGCGGCAGGGCGGGCATCTTGCATCGCCTGTTCGGGGCTTTCGGATCGGATTTTTCCGCTGCAGGAAGGAAGAGATTTCTTGAATCAAAACTGTAGATCCTTAAGTTGACGCCGCTGAACCGCGGAGAAGAGCTTCCAATTGGGCAGCGCCCGCTATGGGAGGGGGAAATCAGGGATCTACCGTTAGGCTTCTTTTGAATTGCCTTTTTGGTTTGAAATCCGAACAATTTTAGAAAGTAGAGGTGCTTTACCGTGATTAGCAACGTGTATCTCGCGGAGTTTTTTGGCTCGGCCATGCTTGTTTTCTTAGGCGACGGCGTCGTTGCGAATACCTTGCTCAGCAAATCTGCCTTTAGAAACAGCGGCCCTATCTTCATCACCCTTGGATGGGGCCTTGCACTGATGCTCCCAGTGACCATCTTTGGCGGAATCTCGGCAGTTTTTAACCCTTCTTTCAGTATTGCGTTAGCCCTAACCGGAGGCTTGACTTGGGGAGTTGCCATCGGGCAGGTTATTGCACAGATGTTAGGCGGTATGGTAGGCGCATTTTTCGTATGGGTCGCGTACCTGGATCAATTTGATGGCAGTGATGATCCCGGAACCATCAGGGCGGTCTTCTGTACCGCTCCCGCCGTGCGGCATTACATTGTAAACCTCATCGAAGAAATTTTGATTACCTTTACATTGATTTTCTTCATCCTGGGCTTCAGCCAGGTCCCCGATTCTCACGCTATGGTAAACGGCGTTGTCGGCGCCCCCAACGGCGTATTCTCGTTCTTTATCTTTGCGATCTTAACCGGTATCGGCATGTCTTTTGGCGGTATCACGGCTTATGGTCTGAACCCCTGCAGAGACTTGGCCCCCAGAATTATGCATGCGATTCTGCCCATCAAGGGAAAAGGCAAATCCGACTGGGCGTATTCTTGGGTACCTGTGCTCGGTTCTTTGATTGGCGCAACCTTAGCATGTGTTGTTTACAACGTCTTCCCCTGGTAAGAAATATTTCATACGATAATTGAACGTCGTATTGCTTTCTGCAAAGAGCAGGGATAAACCGCAAGGCTTGTCCCTGCTCTTTATTGATATGCCGGCGGAAAGAAGGAAAATCTGCGCTATGAAAAGGGCGGTAAAAGGTTCCGTGGGTTGGAATGTGATGGGAATTCTGAATCAAGGAGAGACGAACACCGCACGGCTATTGGCAACCATGCTGATTGAATATGGCTGTAAAACGCGCCAGCCGCCCGGCTTGTTTTGCGGCGTTACCACGATAATATCCGTGTTCGTTCTCTATAAGAAATCTCAAAAAGCGAGAGCAGGCATCTTTTCAATTATTATGAAAGGATGCCTGCTTTTCTTGTTGCTTTTCTTGGCGGGCCTATTCGATGGAAAAATCCTCCGTTTTCCAATTTTTGTGCGGAAGTGAAGCGGGTGAAGGCGGGGTGCGTCGGAGAGGATCGTAGGAAAAAGAACCGCAATGATATCCGAACGAGACGATACCGCGTTTGATACAGATAATGTGGGTCTTGTCCAACGAGACGCCGCGGGCGCAATATGCGCAGCGTGGCTCAATGTTTTTGCGAAAAAGCATGAGAACATCCTTCCTTTTTTCATATCACCTTTTTTATTATACCGGGCGCTTCCGATTTTTTCCACTCCTTTTGCGCAGACCCAGAAAGGAAACAATCAAAAAGATCAGCCAGACGCTCCAGGCCGTCACGATGGAAAGGGTAAGAGCACTTTGAAAATTCATGGAGGCAATGCTCCGAATCTGATCCGCAAGATAGGAGGATGCGGGTTCGTCCAGCCGGAATAAAACCAAAAAAATTTGGATGATAACCGCGGAAAACACGCCGTGAAGCGCTTTTCCGGCAACATAAGTACGAACTGAAAGACCGCTGTTTCCGATAAAGGAAAGTACTTGGCAGTGGACCGAAATTCCGGCCCAGCCCAGCATGAAAGCGGCCATTGACAGGCGGCCAGCCAGAGCCTCTCCGCCGTTTAATGTCCATATGCCGGCGGTCATTTCAATAAAACCCGTCAGCAAATGCTCCGCCCAGCTCTTGGTAAAGCCAAAAGGCGAAAACAGCGTTCCGAGCAAAGAGGCCAAAGAGGGCAGCACCCCAGATAAAAACAAAAGACGGATAAAAACGGTAAAAAAAATAACAAACGCGCAGATGTTCAGCGTTGCGTAGAAGGCGTTTTTAACTGCGTCGGTGAACGCTTGTGTGAGGTGAGGCGCTTCAAATTGAGGGATGGGGGCCGGTCTGATTTTTTTGCCGGGCCGTTTTCCCGATTTATAAAATCGAAACATAAACCCCACAAAAAGGGATGCGATGGCATGGGCTAGATAAAGCAGGATGCCGATGCGGCCGCTGGAAAACACACCGGCGCCAACCACACCCAAGATAAAAGCCGGACCGGAATTGTTGCAGAAGGAAAGCATCCGCTCCGCCTCTTCCCGGGTGCACAGGCCCTTTTCAAAAAGAGAAATGGCCGTTTTGGCGCCCACCGGATACCCGCCGATGAGCCCCAGCGCCAAAGCGGAAGAACAGGAGCCGCTCAAATTAAAAAAGGGACGCATAATCCGTTCCAGGGCTTTGCCAAAATAATTGGCAAGGCCCAAATCAACCAGAAGCGTGGAAAGGACAAAAAATGGAAAAAGGGAAGGGATAATCACATTTGCGCTGAGTGTAATTCCACTTTTTGCCGCTTCGACCGATTCCTTCGGGAACATCACAAGGGCAATGGCAATGCAAAGAATCGCAAGCCCTGCCAGCGCATCGGCAACATGGCGGTTTGACAGGAACTTTGACAAGACGTTCACCTCCCGGAAGATGCATATGCGCCGCGGAAGGAAAACTTGCGTGTCCGCATCTGGGGCCATTCTCCTTTTCCAGATCCCGGAAAAGACCAAAACATCT
>JAQVYO010000001.1:4704-26837 GCA_028708585.1 Oscillospiraceae bacterium | reverse complement strand
CTTGCCTCTCCTTCGTCGGGGCAGATGAAAATCACTGGTCTTCCGGATGCATGCTCTACCGCCGCGCCCAAATGGGCGCGGTGAATACCGGAAAGGCCAGAAAAAACCGCCGGGCAGCCTCCCGCGTCAATCGCCTTTAACAGAGCGTTTACTTCGCTGTTTTTTTCCAAAGCGCGGGTAATGGCAAGCAAAACGCTCCTCCTATTTTAATTCAAAACCATAAAAAAGGAAAAAAGCGGCGCAATGCGCGGATCCAAGCCGCTGGGAGCGCCGCTCCGGAAATGGAAAACCGGGAAAACCCGGGAGTACATGGGGAAAATCCCATGGGCTTCCCGTTTCCTTCTTTTCTAGTTTTGAATTGCGTTATATTGATTCATGGCCGCATCCACCCCATTTTGCAAAATGGTTTCCACGGCGTCTGCCGCGCGGGAAACGGCTTGTTCCATCTTTTGCCTTTCCTGGCCCGATGGCGCGGAAAGTACCCAGCTTGCCATGTCGTAATCCGGGTGCGGCGGCGCGCCCACGCCGATTTTGATGCGGGGGAATCCCTGGGAACCCAGCTGAGCAATGATGTTTTTCAAACCGTTGTGACCTCCGGCGCTGCCGTCCCTGCGGATGCGGAGCCGGCCCGCAGACAGAGAAACGTCGTCGGCAACGACCAAAATCCGCTGGGGTAAAATCTTGTAAAAAGAAGCCGCTTCCCTGACTGCCTCGCCGCTTAAATTCATGTAGGTCTGGGGCTTGAGCAGAAGCGCCCGCTGTCCGCCCAGCGTAAGGTCGGCAAAAAGGGATTTGAATTTCAGTTTCCGGATGGAGCAGCCCTTCCGGCGGGCAAGCTCGTCGGCCGTCTCAAACCCCGCGTTGTGCCGGGTATGCTCATATTTGAGTCCGGGATTTCCCAGGCAGACTACCAGCCAGGAAACGGTGTGCTCCGCCGTTTTTCTTCCAAATAACATAAGGTCAGCCCGCCTCTGGATCAAAGAAAGATCTTGGAGACGGAAACCTCCTCGTAAATGCGCTCGATGGCTTCGGCAAACATATGAGAAACGGTCAGAAACCGGATCTTTTTGCTGTTTTTTTCCGGAGTGGGCGCAATGGTGTCCAAAAAGACGGCTTCCCGGATGACGCTGTGCTCAATGCGCTCCACCGCCTGGCCGGAAAGAACGCCATGGGAAGCGCAGGCATACACTTCCGTCGCTCCGCCGGACTCCACCAGGGCTTGGGCGGCTCCGCAGAGGCTTCCGCCGGTATCCACCATATCGTCCAGAAGAATTACCTTTTTCCCCCGCACGTCGCCGATGATATTCATAACTTCGGAGGAATTGGCCTTCTGCCTCCGTTTGTCCACAATGGCAAGGGGCATGCCCAGTTTCTGGGCAAAGGTTCTGGCCCGGGTAACCGAGCCAACATCGGGGGAGACCACCATGGTGTTATCCAGATCGTTTGCAAATTTCTCACTGAAATAATGGGCAAAAATGGAGTTTCCCAACAGATTGTCCACGGGAATGTCGAAAAACCCTTGGATCTGAGAAGCGTGAAGATCCATGGTCAGTACCCGGTCGGCCCCGGCCCGGGTAATCAGGTTTGCCACCAGTTTGGCGGAGATAGGATCTCTGGGCTTGGCCTTGCGGTCCTGCCGCGCATATCCGAAATAGGGAATGACCGCTGTGATGCGGCCGGCGGACGCGCGCTTCAACGCGTCGATCATAATCAGCATTTCCATCAGGTTGTCGTTGACCGGGGAACTGGTGGACTGCACCACAAATACGTCGGAACCCCGGACCGTCTCATAAATGGAGACGAAATTTTCCCCGTCGGAAAAGGTGCCGACCTCCGAATCCCCCAATTTGATGCCAATCTCTTTGCAAATACTTTCCGCCAGCGGCCGATTGGATCTGCCGGAAAAAATTTTAATGTCTTTCCCGTGAGAAACCATGTTCTTCCTCCCTCTTTTTGTTGAAATCCATTCTATTTATAAGATGACCCGCCATACTCTTTATTTGAGAAAAGAGCGCCGAGATCTTTAAATTTTCCAATTTTTTGCAAAGAAGTCAGCGCTCTGTTTTCTGAGATTTGTTTTTTTTTCTCTTGTTGGCCCAATTGAGCTTGTTGGTCTGCTGGCTGCGGGCAATGGCCAAGCTTTCCGCGGGCACATTGTCCGTGACGGTGGAACCGGCCGCCACATACGCGCCTTCGCCCACAGTGACCGGAGCTACCAAATTGGCATTGCAGCCCACAAAGGCTCCGTCTTTCACAACGGAGCGGGATTTTATTTGGCCGTCGTAATTCACGGTGATGGTACCGCAGCCCAGGTTGACCCGGTCGCCGACATCCGCATCCCCTACATAGGTAAGGTGGGGGACTTTGGACCTTGTTCCGACCATCGAATTTTTGACTTCCACGAAATCGCCAATTTTTACATGATCGGCAATGGTGCAGTTGGGCCGTATGTAAGCGAAAGGCCCCACCGTTGTCTGGCTGCCGACGGTACTGTCGTTTAACTGGGATGCGTTGACCGAAGTACCGTCTCCAACTTTGCAGTTGGTTATCATGGTGTTGGGGCCGATTTCGCAATCGTTTCCAATGACTGTGCCGCCCCGCAGGATGGTGCCCGGCAGGACGGTGGTTCCGCTGCCGATTTGCACCCGGGGGTCGATGTAAGCCGTTTCCGGATCGGTAAAATAGACGCCGCGCTCCATATGGCGGCGCACAACAGAGCGCCTGCCGGCGCTCTGCGTCCGGTTCAGGTCAAAGCCGGACAAAATGGGAATTACAAGGGTTTCGTCCATTGGGAGATACTGTTCTCCGGTGGATGTGCAGAGAGCGAGCAGATCCTCCGTTTGGGGCAGACTGCCCAAAAGCGTTCCGGAATCGGCCCGAAAAATCCCGCTGGCCGCGTCCCCCGCTGGCCAAGACTCCTCGGAAGTCAGCTGCCGGGCGCCTGCATAGGAGATCAGAACCGGCTGCGTCACCGCCAGAACCGGACCTTTCGCATTTTCCGCGAGAAAGGAAGCCAACTGCCCGGGCGCCTCTTTGGGGTCGGATGCGATCCATGCCTTACCATCCGGGAAGCAGGCTAAGGCTTTTTCCTTATATTTTTCATGGCAGACCACAAAGAAATGCTCCACGCCCGCATCGGTCAGCGCCTGGGCGACCCAGACGGCAACGGGGCAAAAAAGCATTGGCTGCAGCATCAGCGGCAGGGAAACCGGTTCCTCTGGGTCTTCTCCAGAGAAAAAAATGATGGCGCTGCCCTTTTTGCAAGACGTATCCATGCTATCCCTCCAATCGTCTGCCATTATTATAGCAAAGACAGATAAAGAATTCATACCTCGGTTTTCATTTTATAAATTTTTTGACAAGATGTAAAGAAAAACCTGAAAACTGCCCCCCGGTCTGTTTATTTCAGCGGAACCGGAGCGCCTGTTTCGTCGATTTTGACAGGAATGATTTTGTTTTTGGTGAATTTTCCGATTTCATCTAGACGAACGCCGGCGGCAAAATTGGAAATTATTGTAAAAGCCACGCCGTGCTTTTTCGCTCGGCCGGTGCGGCCGATACGATGGATGTAATATTCCGTTTCATCCGGCACGTCATAATTGATCACCGCGTCGATATCGTCGATGTCAATGCCCCGGGCGGCAACGTCGGTTGCCACAAGAATCCGCAAATGGCCTTTCCGGAACTGGGCCATGACCTTTTCCCGGATGCTTTGCCGGACGTCCCCATGGATGCAGTCCGCCGGGCAGCCGCCCAGGTTCAAAAGCCGGGTCAGCCGTTCCACCATGCTTTTGGTGTTGCAGAACACGATCACCCGCTCAAAGCCGCCGCCGTTTACAATCCGCATCAGGGTGTCCAGCTTGGCGTTGGCGGGGACGTCGGTCCGGTACTGCAAGATATCCGGCTTGTTTTCCGCGTCGGCCCGGACGATCACCTCCACCGCGTCCCGCTGGTAAACCCAGGCAATGTCCATTACCTCCCGGGAGATGGTGGCGGATAGGAGGGCCAGGTTTTCCCGGTGGGGCATCAGATCCAAAATACGGGTGACGTCTTTCACAAAGCCCATGTCCAGCATCCGGTCCGCCTCGTCCAGCACCACCGTTTCCACCTTGTCCAGCCGGATGGTACGGCGTTTGTAATGATCCATCAGCCTTCCCGGAGTGGCGACGATGATCTGCGGCTTTTTCTTCAGTTGGACAATTTGCTTTTCAATGGGCTGGCCCCCATATACCACCGCGATTTTGACACCCTTTTTATAGAGAGCCAGATCCCGCAGCTCATTGCCGATCTGCATGGCCAGTTCCCGGGTGGGAGACAAAATCAGCCCCTGCACCGCTTGCTCCTGGGTGTTTAAATGCTCGATCATGGGGATGCCGAACGCAAAGGTTTTCCCGGTGCCGGTAGGCGCCTTGGCGACGACGTCCCGCCGCTGCATCATGGGGGGGATCACGCCGCCCTGCACAGGGGTGGCGACTTCATATCCCTTTTTGGTCAGGGCTTGCATCATTTCGGAAGAAAGCCCCAAACTGTCGTATCGGATTTCATCATTGTATTCTATGCCGTTTATTTCCATACTATTTCTTCCTTTTTCATCTGAATGCTCTGCTTCTACTGTAGCATATATCATTTGCCGGCGCAACAAGGGAAGAGGAAACTTGTTGGACCTGTCTCTTGTCATGAGGAAAATGGATTGATATAATAGAATTTATACTAAAACGGGAGGCATTCGTATGGATACCATCAAAATCAAGATTGAACGGGCGGCGGCTTTCAAACCGAAACCGGATCCTGCTACCCTGAAATTCGGCACCGCCTTTACCGATCACATGTTTCTCATGAATTATGAAACGGGAAAAGGCTGGTACGATCCCAGAATTGTTCCTTACGGGCCCATTACCCTGATGCCGTCGGCCATGGTGTTTCACTACGCCCAGGAGGTCTTTGAAGGGCTGAAAGCTTATCGCCGGGCAGACGGGGAGGTGCAGCTCTTCCGGCCCTGGGATAATATCCGGCGGATGAACCAATCCTGTGAACGGCTTTGTATTCCGCCTTTGGACGAAGACCTGGTGCTGACGGCGATCAAAACGCTGGTGCGGGAGGATAAAAGCTGGGTTCCCACGGCGCCTCAGACCTCGCTTTACATTCGTCCCTTCGTGATTGCAACCGATCCCGCCGTTGGCGTGCATGCCTCTCATACCTATATGTTCTGCATTATTACCTGCCCGGTGGGATCCTATTATGCCCAGGGCATCAATCCGGTCCGCATTTATGTGGAAGACGAAGACGTGCGCGCTGTCAGAGGCGGCATGGGCTTTGCCAAAACAGGGGGAAACTATGCCGCCAGCCTGCGGGCGGGCGAGCGTGCGGAGCAGTCGGGCTATTCTCAGGTGCTGTGGCTGGACGGCGTGCATCGGAAGTATATTGAAGAAGTGGGCAGCATGAATGTCCTCTTTAAAATTAAGGATGAAGTGGTGACGCCTCCTTTAGGCGGCTCCATCCTGGACGGCGTCACCCGGCGCTCCTGTCTGGATCTGCTGCGCTTCTGGGGCCAGCCGGTGTCGGAACGGCTGATTACGGTAGATGAGCTGTTTGACGCCGCGGAAAAAGGCGACCTGGAGGAAGCCTGGGGCAGCGGAACCGCCGCCGTTATTTCTCCTATTGGGGAAATGAGCTGGAAGGATCGGACGGTGACGGTCCACGGCGGAACCATCGGCCCGCTCACTCAGCGGCTGTACGATACGCTGACCGGCATCCAGTGGGGGACGGCCAAGGATTCTTTTGGCTGGACAGTTCAGGTCTAAAAGAATACCGCCCGAAAAAGGAGACGCCTTTTTTCCGGTCGAAGCCGGAAGATTTTAAGAGGAGCTTCCGGTTTCTTGTCGTACTCCCCCCTGTAAGGCAATAATACTATACAAAGGGAAAAGCAGGGGATTTGTTCCTGGGCGGAACATGGAAAAATCCGGCGGTATCCGCCGGATTTTTCAGCGCCCCCGGGGTTTGGAAAAATTAAAAATCCGCGTTCCCAACGGTGCGGGGATAGGGAATGACGTCCCGGATGTTGGAGATGCCCGTTAAATACATCACCAGCCGCTCGAACCCCAGGCCGAAGCCCGCGTGTTTGGTCCCGCCGAACCGCCTTAAATCCAGGTACCACCGGTAGTCGGAAGGATCAAGTCCCAGTTCCCGCATGCGCCGCTCCAGCAAATCGGCGCGTTCTTCCCTCTGGCTGCCGCCGATGATTTCACCGATACCGGGCACCAGGCAGTCGGCCGCGGCGACGGTTTTCCCGTCGTCGTTGAGGCGCATGTAAAAGGCTTTGATCTCCTTTGGATAATCGGTGACAAAGACGGGGCGCTGAAAATGCCGCTCCGTCAGATAGCGTTCGTGCTGGGTTTGCAGGTCGCAGCCCCATTGGACCGGAAAGTCAAACGCCGCATTGGAGGCCTGGAGAATTTCAATTGCCTCGGTGTAGCTGATATGCGCAAAGTCGGAATCCATCACATGCCGGAGCCGGTCCAAGAGGCCCTTGTCCACAAAAGTGCTTAAGAAATTCATTTCGTCCGGACATTTTTCCATCACCGCGGCGATAATAAAGCGGATCATGCGTTCCGCCATATCCATATCATCGGCGAGGTCGGCAAAGGCCATTTCCGGCTCGACCATCCAGAATTCCGCCGCATGCCGGGCGGTGTTGGAGTTTTCCGCCCGGAAGGTTGGCCCGAAGGTATATACGTTGCCGAAAGCCAAGGCAAAGCTTTCCGCGCTTAGCTGCCCGGAGACGGTAAGGCCGGCGCTTTTGCCGAAAAAATCCCGGCTGTAGTCCAACGCACCCGATTCATCCAAAGGAAGATGCTGAAGATCCAAGGTGGTGACCCGGAACATTTCCCCGGCGCCTTCGCAGTCGCTGGTGGTGATAATGGGCGTGTGCACATAGACAAAGCCCTGATCCTGAAAAAACGTGTGAATGGCGCCCGCCGCCGCCGAACGCACCCGAAACACAGCGGAAAACAGATTGGCGCGGGGACGCAGATGGGCGATGGTGCGCAGAAATTCCAAAGAATGCCGCTTCTTCTGCAGCGGATAGTCCGGCGTGGAGGCGCCTTCCACCTGGATGGAGAGCGCTTTGACTTCCAGCGGCTGCTTCCCCTTGGGCGTCAAAAGGACGGTGCCGGAGACTACCAGGGCGGCGCCTATGTTTTGCTTTGTAATTTCTTTGAAATTGGAAAGGGAATTCTCTTCAAACACCACCTGCAGGTTTTGAAAGCAGCTGCCGTCGTTTAGCTCGATAAATCCAAAGGTTTTTAAGTCCCGCAGGGCGCGGATCCAGCCGCAGACAGTTACCTGCCGTCCACGGAAGGTTTCCTGCCCGGCAAACAGCTCCGCAATTCTTGTCCGCTTCAATGCAGTCCCCCCAAGATGCATAAATATTGAGATGGAAAAAGGAACGGCCCAGTCCGTGAAGGTTACCATGAACACAACGGTATTATACCGGCTTTTTGCCGGCGTGGCAACGAATATTTTCCCCGCCGTCCTTTCTCAGGGATGCGAAAGAGGCTCCGAGGCGCGTGCGCAACAGGAAAAATCCGAAAGCGCGCCCTGCAGAGAGCAAGACGCGCCAAAAATCAAACAAAACAGCCGCAAATGAAATGGACCCGTAGCTCCCAAAGACGAATGCCGGAGGCCCTTGGAGCCGGGGAGAGCGGATTTATGCCAGATTGGCCGCGGCCCAGTCTGATTTAAACCGCCGGAGGCCCGCTTCCGTCAGCGGATGCTGGAACATTTTATTCAGCACGTCAAAGGGAATGGTGGCGATGTTGGCCCCCGCCTTGGCGCAGTCGATAACGTTCATGGGAGTCCGGATGCTGGCGGCAATGATTTCCGTTTTAATACCGTGAAAGGTGAAAATTTCCACAATTTCTTCAATTAAGGCAACTCCGCTGTTGCCGATGTCATCCATCCGGCCCACAAAGGGACTGACAAAGGCCGCGCCGGCCCGGGCGGCTAAAAGGGCCTGGTTGGCGGAAAAGACCAAGGTAACGTTGGTTTTGATTCCCTTTCTGGAGAGAACAGAGACGGCTTTTAACCCCTCTTTGGTCATGGGCAGTTTGATGGTGATATTGGGATGCAGCTGAGACAGCTCAGAGGCTTCTTTGAGCATGCCTTCGGCATCGTCGCTGAGCACTTCCGCACTGATTGGCCCGTCCACAATTTCGGTAATCTCCCGGACGACGGTTTTAAAATCCCGGCCTTCCTTAGCGATGAGGCTGGGGTTTGTAGTGACCCCGGAAAGGATTCCCCAGGAGGCTGCTTCCCGGATGTGATCTACATTTGCTGTGTCGATAAAAATTTTCATGAATTTCCTCCCGTTTTCCCTGTTTCAAAATGAACAGCATATAGTATATGCAGATTTTCCGATTAAGTCAATAGAAACGCAGAAACGCGGCTTGATTCCGCGAAGGGGATATTTTTGAAGGGCGGAACAAAAAATATTTTGCCGTTTTGCATTTGGTGCGGTATAATAGCCGCAGGCTCTATATTTGAAAATGAGGAGAATCTGCGGCACGGGTTTTAGAAGGCGGCGCGCCGGGCCGGTATCCGGTTCTCCATCAAAAAAAGCTCCCGGAACGGGAGATTGGATTTTGGTGATCGAATGGAACTTCGGATACTCGCCGTTGGAGATGTGGTAGGAGATGAGGGCGTCGGTTATGCCGTGCGCCGCCTGCCGGAGCTTCGGCGGCGGAAAAACATTTCTTTTACGGTGGTCAACGGGGAAAATGCCGCCGGGCTGGGGATTTTGCCCCGGCAGGCGGAGGAACTGTTTGCCGCCGGCGCGGATGTGATTACCCTGGGCAATCACACCTGGAACAAGCGGCAGATTTTTAATTTTTTAGAGGAAAATCCATATATTTTGCGTCCCGCCAATTTTTCCAAAAGCCTGCCCGGGCGCGGCTTTCTGGTGCTGGACATGGGTTCGGTGCGGATCGGCGTCCTCAATTTAATCGGGAGGTATATGATGGATTACGGCCCGGAAAGCCCGTTTTTAGAGGCGGACCGGCTGCTGAAGGCCCTGAAGGCGGATCTTATCCTAGTGGATTTTCATGCGGAGGCCACCAGCGAAAAGCTGGCAATGGGGCATTATCTGGACGGACGGGTGGCGGCGGTTTGGGGAACCCATACTCATGTGCCCACCGCCGACGGGCAGGTGCTGCCCAAGGGTACCGGGTATCAGACGGACCTGGGCATGACCGGCCCCAGGGAATCTGTGCTTGGGATCCGGCCGGAACAGAGCGTGACTTTTTTTCTGGGCGGGCTTCCCGGCCGGTATGAGGCGGCGCCCGGACTCTGCAAGCTGGAAGGGTGTGTGTTCACGGTGAATACAGATACCGGTCTTTGCACCGGGGTGGAGCGTATCGCCGTTTGATAGGACGATGAAAGGGGCATTATGATTTCTTTTCTTCACGCGGCTGATTTGCATTTGGACAGCCCCTTTTCCGGGCTTCCGCCGGAAAAGGCGGCCCAGCGCCGGAGCGAGCAGAGAGAGGTCTTGGAACGCCTTGTAAGCTTGGCCGAACCGGTGGATCTGGTTTTGCTGGCAGGCGATTTGTTCGATGGGGAAAAGACGTATTACGAAACAGTGGAAGCTTTGATGCAGGCTTTAGGGCAGATGCGCGCGCAGGTGTTTATCGCGCCGGGAAACCACGACTATTATTCTGCCCGTTCTTTATACGAGCGCCTCGTCTGGCCGGAAAACGTGCACATTTTCCGCTCCGGCGAAATCGGGCGGGTGGAACTTCCCCGGCTGGGCTGCGCCGTCTATGGGGCGGCGTTTACCGGGCCTTCCTGCGAAACATCGCTTCTGCGGGATTTTTGCGCGCCCAAGGACGGGCTTTTGCATCTCATGGCGCTGCACGGAGAGGTGACCGGGGGCGCCGGCAGCTATAACCCCATTTCGTTGGAAGATATTTCCAGAAGCGGGCTTCATTATCTGGCGCTGGGTCATATTCATGCGTACGGCGGCCTAAAGCAAGCGGGGGACACCAGATTTGCCTGGCCCGGCTGCCCTCAAGGCCGCGGGTTTGATGAAACAGGTCCTAAAGGGGTTCTGACCGGAACGCTGGATGAGACGGGAGCAAACGTTGCCTTTGTGCCCACCAGCCGGCGCAATTATGAGATTTATCCGGTGGATCTGTCCGCTTATGAAACGGCGGAAGAGGCGCTTGACAAGTCGCTTCCTTCGGATATGCGGGAAGAGATCTGCCGCGTTGTCCTCACCGGGGAAAGCGGGGAAAGCCGGATGGATTTGAGCGCGCTGTACTCGCTTTTGAAAAACAGGTGCTATCATATTTCCCTGTTGGACAAAACTCATATCCGCCGGGATATCTGGGCCAGAGCGGGGGAAGACACGCTGACCGGCCTGTTCCTCCGGAGTCTGCGCGCGGCGTATGAACACGCCGAATCGCCGGAGGAACAGGAACGGGTGGAGCGGGCCGTGCGCTTTGGCCTTGCCGCGCTGGAATGCAGGGAAGATCCCTATCTGACATAAATCGCAGTCAGATAGGGGGGCAGCTAGACAGAATTTAATGGATTTTTGGAAACAAGCGGGTGGTACATCGGTGGTTATAACGAAAATGACCGCGTCTTTTGGAGGTCTCGATCATAAAGCGCTGGTTTTGGCGCCTGGCCTCAATATTATAGAGGCGCCCAATGAAGCGGGGAAATCCACATGGAGCGCGTTTCTTGCCGCCATGTTTTATGGGATTGACAGCACGAAAAGGGACCGGCGGGACAGCTTGGCTGATAAAAATCGGTATGCCCCGTGGAACGGCGCGCTCATGGAAGGAAGCCTTGAATGCATTATTCAGGGCAGGAAGCTGATTTTGGAACGAAGCGGGAAACGGGCCGGCGCGCCCATGAATCAGTTTACCGCCCGGTATCAGGACACAGGAGAAGAAGTCTCCGGCTTAACCGGGGAAAACGCGGGGCTGGTGCTGCTGGGTGTGGAACGGGATGTGTTCCTGCGCAGCGCGCTGATCCGCCAGTCCGGCCTTACGGTGAATCAAAGCCCCGATCTGGAGCGGAGGATCGTATCGCTGGTGTCCTCCGGAGAGGAGGTTTCCTGGTCGGAAACCGAAAAGCAGCTGCAAAAGTGGCAAAACCGCCGGCGGCATCATAAAACGGGTCTTCTGCCCGGCTTGGAAGAGGAAATCCGGCAGGTGGAGGAAACGCTGGCGGGTTTGGATTCCATTCAGAAGAAAATTGCCCTTTACAGCGCTGGTCTGGAAACGGAGAACCGGAAAATCGAGGCGCTTTCCGCGCGGCTGAAGCTGTTTCAAAAGGCGGAAGAACAACAGCAGAGTCTCCGCCTGCGCTCCGCCCGGGCGGACCTGGAGGAAGCGGTACGGGAGACCGGCCGGCTGGCCGCCGAGCTGAACCGGTATGGACCTGCGCCGGACGCGGAAACCCTGCGCCGGGGGCGGGAGGCCATCCGGTCCTTGGAGCAGAAGCGGGAAGAGGCCAGGGTGGCGCAAAACCAATGCCGCGTAAAATCCGGCGAAGCGGACCGGGCCGAGCAGGAGCTTTCCGCCTTTCCTTTTTTCCCGCTGCCGCCGGAGGAGGCCTGGAAAAAGGCGGAAGAGACGGCGGCGCGGTACCGGGAACTGGAAAACAGCGCAAAGTTCCGCCCGGCTTTGCTGGCGGTTTTTTGCGTGCTGATTTTTGCGGGAGCAGGGGCTGTGTTGATTTTGTCCCGGGGGACGCCCGGTCTGGCCACTGTATTGGGTCTGGCCGTTGCCGCGCTGATGACGGCGGTTCCGCCTATTTTTCTGTTTCTGTGGTATAAGCGCAGAATGCGCATATTGACGGAGATGGATCGTTTACTCTCCGGGAACCAGGTGAAGAAGCCGGAGGAACTGCTGGAAAACGCCGCAAAATACCGGGAAACCTTTGTCCGGGCGGAGGAATGCAGGGGCGGCGCCGAGGCGCAGAAGCAAATGCAGGGAGAACTGGAAGCGGATCTTGAAAACAGGCAGGCCCGCCTGATGCAGATGGCGCGGAACTTTGCGCCGGATGCGTCGGATCTCCCTTCCGCCGATGCGGCCATTTCCCGGGCGCTTGCCCTTCGGATGGAGCTGGAGGGCGCCAACCTGCGGCTGGACGGTCTGAAAAAATTGTATGAATCGGTTTCCGCCATGGGAGGCGACCCGGAAGGGCCGGAAGATCTGGTTCCGGCGCCCGGGGGAGACCGGAGCCGGGTGGAATCGGATCTGAGGCAGGCCCGGGCCGCGGCGCTGGCCTATGAAAAAAATCTGGCCATGGCAATTGGAGAGCAGAAAGCGCAGGGAGACCCTGCGGAACTTTCCGCCCGCAGGGAGGAGCTTGCGGGCCGTGCGGAAACGCTGGAAGCGGAATATGCGGCGCTTTCTCTGGCCCAGTCGGCCCTTCGATCCGCCCACGAGACGATGGAAGCCCGCTTTTCGCCAGAGCTCAACCGGCGGGCGGGAGCGATTATGGGAGCCTTCACCGGGGGCAGGTATGAGGATGTTCTGCTGGACCGCAGCTTTGCGGCTTCCGTTCGGGAGGAAGGAGGGGCGGTATCCCGCAGGTCCCTTGCCCTCAGCCAGGGCACGTCCGACCAGCTGTATCTGGCGGTGCGTTTGTCGATTTGCGACTTGGTGCTGCCCCAAAAGGAGCGCCCGCCGCTGATTTTGGATGATGCGCTGGCCAATTTTGACGACCAGCGCATGGCGCAGACGCTGGACTATTTGGTCGAGCGGTCAAAAAAAGGACAGATTATTCTGTTTACCTGTCAAAGCAGGGAAGGAAAGTATCTCAAATCCACAGACGGGGTGCATATTGGAGGAATATGATGATGAACCAAGAAAATCAAGGAGAATTTCGGGATCCCCCTGAAAAACGGCCCGAAGAAAAGAAAGAACCCAGCCTGACGCCCGCGGAATCTGTCAAGGTGGAGTTTTATTTCTGGCTTCAGGCTCTGGTGCTGGCACTGGTTTGTATCATTCTCGTGTTTACGTTTGTTGGGCGGATGATCGGGGTGGAGGGTTCCTCTATGGTGCCCACGCTGCATGACAACGATATGCTGCTGCTGCAAAGCGTCGGGTATCACCCCAAGCAGGGGGATATTGTGGTACTGACCAAAAAGTCCTTTTTGAATCTGCCCATTGTGAAACGGGTGATTGCGGTGGGCGGCCAGAAGGTGGATATGGATTACGGCACGGGAACCGTCCGGGTGGACGGAACGGTGCTGAACGAGGATTATATCAACGGAAAGATGCAGCCTCCCTCCTACCAGAGCATCAGCTCTGTCTATGTGCCCCAAGGGTATGTGTTTGTGATGGGAGATAACCGAAATTTCTCTTCGGACAGCCGGGATCCTCAGCTTGGCGTGGTAGACGAGCGCTATATTTTAGGGCGCGCGCTGTTTGTGGCGTTCCCCTTCAGCCGGCTCGGCACGTCTTTCACCTGACAAACGCTTTTCTTTCGCGGGGCCGGTACGCCGGTCCGCGAAAGAAAACAACGGGAGGAAAGGGATTTGGGGCGGAAATTCCGTTCTGCGCTTTTGCTCTTTCGGCAACTATTCAAAAAACCAGGAGCAAATGTTCCCGCCTTTCGTAAAAAACGCAGAAAGACCCGTCGACTGCGTCTTTCAAATTGACAGGCGGATTACAAGTGTGATATACTTACAAACAATATTTAAGGGTGCTGCAGGCATCGAATCCAAAAAAGAAATACGGCAAATGCGAAGAAAGGGTCAGTACAGCCTGCCGGTAAGCGCAGAGAGGGAATGGACGGTGTAAATTCCCGTGAAAACAGGCTGGAAGGTCGCCCTGGAGCAGCGAATCCGAATGCATGCCCGCCAAAGCGGCGCACGCCGGTAGGGTTCGACGGCGGGCCGCCGTTATGGGGCTGAGAGCGCATGCGGCTTGGCCGCGTGAATTTAGGTGGTACCACGGAGTGAACTTCGTCCTATGGAGGACGAAGTTTTTTTGCAATTTATGGGAGCTTTTTGCGGGAAAATGCGGAAGTCATGAGGGGTTATGAAAGGAGCGGTTATCAAGATGTTGATGAAAAGCACCCAGGTGTTGTTTGAATGCCTGCTGGAGCAGGGCGTTGACACCGTGTTCGGGTATCCGGGCGGCACGATCCTGAATGTTTACGATCAACTGGATGGAGGGAGATACGGGAAAAAAATCCGTCACATCCTTACAGCGCATGAACAGGGCGCGTCCCATGCGGCGGACGGATACGCCAGGGCCACGGGAAAGGTGGGGGTCTGTTTTGCCACCTCGGGACCCGGCGCTACCAACCTGACCACTGGAATTGCCACGGCCTATATGGATTCTTCCCCAGTGGTATTCCTTACCGTGAATGTAACAGAGGAACTCATCGGCAGGGACGCGTTTCAAGAAGTGGACATTACCGGCGTCACCATGCCGATTACCAAATGCAATTATCTGGTGCGGGACGCCTCTCAGCTGGCCGACGTAATTCGGGAGGCCTTTGCTATCGCCGCGGGCGGAAGGCCCGGCCCCGTGCTGATCGATATCTTAAAAAATGTTACGAGCCAGACGGTGGACTATACGCCGCTGCCCAAAGAAGAGCATGTGAAGTCCGGCCGCCTTGCGGAGCTTGCGGCTCGGCGGCCCAGCAGCGGCTTAAAGCGCAGAAAGCCGGATGAACAGGATATTTCTATTTTGGCGGATATGATTGCCGATGCGAAAAAGCCGCTGATCCTGGCGGGGGGCGGCATTATCCGGTCCAAAGCCGCAGAGGCGTTCACCGAATTTGCGGAGCGGATCGACGCGCCGGTAGCGGTGACGCTGATGGGTGAAGGGGCGATTCCCGACCGTCACCCCCTGTGCACCGGAATGATCGGTATGCATGGAACCTACGTGTCCAATATGGCCACCACCGAATGTGACCTTTTGATCGCTGTGGGCGCCAGGTTTTCCGACCGGGTGACCGGCAGCCTGAAGCATTTTGCGGAACAGGCCAAGGTGGCCCAGATTGATATTGACCGGTCCGAGGTGGATAAAAACGTGGTCACCGACCACCATATCATCGGGGATGCGGCGCAGGTGCTGGAAGCGCTGCTGGATAAGCTGCCGCAGTATGACCATAAGGAATGGCTGGGGCGGATGGAGAGCCAGAAAGACGCGCCGCCGAAACGGGAAAGCGACGCGCTGGATCCGCGGGAGATTTTCGCATGCGTTTACGAACAGCTGGGCGACGACGTCATCATCGCCACCGACGTGGGGCAGCATCAGATGTGGAGCGCGCAGTATTATCCTTACAGCAGGCCGGGCCAGCTCATTACGAGCGGCGGATTCGGCACAATGGGCTTTGGCTTGGGCGCTGCCATCGGAGCGAAGATCGGGAACCCGGATACCGTGGTGATCCACACCACCGGCGATGGATGCCTGCGGATGAACGGCAACGAATTTGCCACTGAAGCATATTATCATGCGCCGGTTATTACGATTTTGTTCAACAACGGCGCTTTGGGTATGGTTCGCCAGTGGCAGACGCTGATTTATGAAAAACGGTATGTTGCAACCAATTTGGACCGGGGTCCTGATTTCGTTAAATACGCGGAAGCGTTTGGGATTCCCGGCTTCCGGGTGACAAACCGGGAGGAATTTGCGGCGGCGCTGAAAAAGGCTGTCGGCGGCAATCAGGGCGCTCTGATCGAATGCATTATCGATTCGGACGAAATGGTGCGTCCTATGGTGGCGGGAGGCGCTCCCATCGATCAATTCCTTTTGAGATAGGACGCTTAGGGTTCCTTCCGTTTGATTCGGTTTTCACGAGGTGGGCAAAGCCCAAGGAAAGGAGAATTGAAAATGAAGCAGCATACGTTATCCGTCCTTGTGGAGAACAACGCGGGCGTTCTCTCCCAGGTGTCGCGTCTCTTTTCTCGGAAGGGGTACAATATTGAAAGCCTGGCGGTGGGCGTTACCGACGATCCTTCCGTCTCCCGCATGACCATTTTGATGGTCGGGGACGATTTGATGGTCCGGCAGGTGGCAAGCCAGCTCAGCAAGCTGCGGCCCGTCATCTCTGTGCAGCGGCTGGACCCCGGGAAATCTGTGCGCCGGGAGCTGCTCCTGATTAAAGTTAAGGCGGAAACACGGGAAAAACGAGATGAAATCATTCAGATCGTGAATATTTTCCGGGCTAATATTATAGATGTTTCTCGCAGTGCCCTGACGGTTGAGCTGACCGGGGATGCGGAAAAAACCGGAGCTATTTTGGCGCTTCTGAAAGAATTCGGCATTCTGGAACTGGCACGTACGGGCATGGTAGCATTGGAACGGGGACCCATTACCATTTACGATGACAACAAAGAAAAAGGAGAATTTAACTATGGCAAAGATGTATTATGAAAAAGACTGTGACCTGAATGTTTTAAAGGGCAAGAAAATTGCCGTCGTGGGTTACGGCAGCCAGGGGCACGCGCATGCCCAGAACCTGAAGGACAGCGGCTTGGACGTTGTGGTTGGCCTTTATAACGGCAGCAAATCCTGGGCGAAAGCCGAAGCGGACGGCATGAAGGTGATGACCGCGGCGGAAGCCACCAAGGCGTCCGACATCATCATGATCCTGGTCAACGACGAGAAGCAGGCCTCCCTTTACAAATCGGACATTGGGCCAAACCTTTCCGCAGGCAAGGCCCTGGCCTTTGCCCACGGCTTTAACATTCACTTCGGCCAGATTGTTCCCCCGAAAGACGTGGACGTGTTCATGATTGCCCCCAAAGGCCCCGGCCACACTGTCCGCTCCCAGTACCTGGAGGGCAAAGGCGTTCCCGACCTGGTTGCCGTTTATCAGGATGCCACCGGCAGCTGCATGAAGACCGCCCTGGCCTACGGCGCGGGGATCGGCGGCGCAAGAGCCGGCATTTTGCAGACTACCTTCCAGGAAGAGACCGAGACCGACCTCTTTGGTGAGCAGGCCGTTTTGTGCGGCGGCGTAACCGCCTTGATGCGCGCCGGTTTCGAGACGCTGGTGGAAGCCGGATATCAGCCGGAAAGCGCTTACTTTGAGTGCATCCATGAGATGAAGCTGATTGTGGACCTCATCAATCAGGGCGGTATGAACTTCATGCGGTATTCTATTTCCGACACCGCCGAGTACGGCGATTACACCATTGGGCCTCGGATCGTCACCGGCGAGACCAAGAAGGAAATGAAGAAGGTTTTGACCGAGATCCAGGACGGCACCTTTGCGCACAACTGGATTCTGGAAAACCTGTCCGGCCGGCCTTATTTCAACGCCACTAAGAAAAAGGAAGCGAACCATCAGAGCGAAATCGTGGGCAAGGAGCTTCGGGAGAAAATGCTCTGGGGCGACAAGAAATAAGAATTACATAAAAAAAACGGAAATTGGGAACGGAGCCTTAGCGCCCTGTTCCCAATTCCGGGTTTAAGGTTTTTATAAAGCCTGCAAATAAGAAGTCAATAGGCAAATGAGGAAAATTTGTAATGAGGAATTGGGCAAAAGGGACAGGCCACCGCCGAAGCGCCGGCCCAAAGTGAACAGGCGGTATGTTATCGGGAAAGACCAGTTGAATCCATATCCACAGGCGTGTCTAAGGTGCTCATGAACTCCTTCACCCTGCCGTAGTAGATGCGCAGGAACTTGTTGGCTCATACCCCGCACACAATCCACATGCCAAAAGAACGCGGCAAAATCCACCCACTTCTGACTTCCATCCGCGCGGACGGGGCTGTCAAAGAGGGCGTTTACACCGGGATAGGTCTGGTCGAGCAGGGCAATGAGATTGTTCTTCATTGCCGTTTTACTCTTGGTGTACAAACCATACTGCCGATTCATGCTTTTCAGTTGATAACGAATCGTGTCCATAGGAGTATGTTGACGCAGTTCCGTCCAATTTTCAAGGCCGTACCGGGCAATCTTGAGGGAATCCGCTTTATCGGTTTTGACCTTGCGCAGAGAAGTGTTTCCGTATTCCTTGATGAGCAGCGGATTGACCGCGCTGACAAAAATTCCGGCATCGTGGAGCATCTGTGCGGACAGGCTCATAGTACCGCCCGGTGTGCTCCAACACCACCCGCGTTTCACTCTCCAGACTTTTCAGTGAGCTTGCCGCTCGCTGAGTTCGCTGGAGGTGTGGTGTACCTCGTAGGGCTTTACCACCAATTCTCCAAAGGGACGGACAACGGCAACCATGCTTTTGCCCTTGGAAACATCAATTCCGACTGCGTTCATAAATTACACTCCCATCACAGATTTACAATTGGCAAACCACCCTTTTCTCACTGCCGATTCTATCTGTTTGATGACACGAACGCGCCGGATGGCGGCTCAACCTGCACAAATCGAACGCTGCGAATAAGAGGACGGCTGACTGACTTAATTACGGACGCAAAGTCCTTGGAGGCTTCCGTCAGACCCATTGCCCTCTTATTCTAACAGCTTAGGCAACAAGATGGATAAAGACACGGCTGGATGCCGTGCCCTCAACCAAATATATAGTAACAGGAGGTTTTTTCTATGCGCAGCCAACAGGTCACCCAAGGGGTGGAACGAGCGCCCCACCGCAGCCTGTTCAAGGCGATGGGATATACCGACCGAGAGCTGAGCCAGCCCCTCATCGGCGTGGTCAATTCTCATAATGAGATTATTCCGGGCCATATTCATCTGAACACCATTACCGAAGCGGTGAAAGCGGGTATCCGCACCGCGGGCGGAACGCCTGTGGAGTTTGGCATGATCGGTGTCTGCGACGGCATTGCAATGGGACACCAAGGGATGAAATACAGCCTCGCATCCCGGGAGCTGATTGCCGATTCCTGCGAAACCATGGCGCTGGCCCACGCGCTGGACGGGATGGTGTTCATTCCCAACTGCGACAAAATTGTCCCGGGCATGCTGATGGCGGCGGCCCGTTTGGATCTCCCGTCTATTTTTGTTTCCGGGGGTCCTATGCTGTCCACAGCCCCCAACGGGAAAAATTTAGATTTGAACAGCGTCTTTGAAGCGGTGGGCAGCTATAAAGCGGGAAAGCTGGACGATGCCGGCCTCAAGGAAGTGGAAGACAACGCCTGCCCGGGCTGCGGTTCCTGCTCTGGGATGTTTACCGCCAATTCCATGAACTGCCTGACCGAAGCCCTGGGCATGGCCCTCCCCGGCAACGGCACCATTCCCGCCGTGTATTCCGCAAGAATCCGGCTGGCCAAGGAAACCGGCATGCAGATTGTGGAGCTGGTTCAAAAGAATATTAAGCCTTCGGACATCATTACCCATTCCTCTTTGGAAAACGCGCTGACCACGGACATGGCCTTGGGCTGCTCCTCCAATTCGGTCCTGCATTTGACGGCGGTGGCCAAGGAGCGGGGCATGGACCTCAATTTAAAGCATATCAACGAGATCAGCGCCAAAACCCCCAACCTTTGTCATCTGGCGCCCGCCGGGACGTACCATGTGCAGGATTTAAACGCCGCTGGCGGCGTGCAGGCTCTGCTGTCCGAACTGCTCCGGAACAACGCGGTGGACGGCTCGGTTCTGACCGTTACCGGAAAGACCATGGCGGAAAACTTGGCGGGCGTTGCGGTTCAGGATGATGAGGTGATCCGTCCCTTTTCCGCTCCTTATTCCAAGACGGGGGGCATCGCGGTCCTGTTCGGCAACCTGGCAAAGGACGGCGCGGTAGTCAAACGTTCGGCCGTCGCGCCGGAAATGCTGGTACACAAGGGTCCCGCCCGGGTCTTTAACAGCGAAGACGAGGCCATCGAAGCTATTTACAATTTAAAAATCAAAAGCGGCGACGTGGTGGTGATCCGCTATGAAGGGCCAAAGGGCGGACCCGGCATGCGGGAAATGCTGGGTCCCACCTCCGCCATTGCCGGCATGGGTCTGGACAAAGAAGTGGCGCTTTTAACCGACGGGCGGTTTTCCGGCGCTACCCGGGGCGCATCTATCGGCCATATTTCGCCGGAAGGGGCGGAGGGCGGCGTCATTGCCCTGATTCAGGAAGGAGATATCATTTCCATCGACATTCCCAACTACTCCATCAATGTGCTGGTAGACGAGGAGGAGCTTAAGAGGCGGCGGGCAAATTGGGTCTGTCCCGAACCAAGAATTCAAACCGGCTGGCTTGGCCGGTATGCAAGGCTGGTGTCCTCCGCCTCGGAGGGCGCGGTGCTGAAATAGGGCTGGCGCCAAGAGAGCCGGTTTGCAGTTTGCAGGACAATATAAGGCCCGGAAGGCAAAAGAAACCGCCTTCCGGGCCTTTGTGTTTTTTTGAAGAAAGGCTCGGCGCTTATTTAGGTGGAAGCACGCTTTGGCGCGGCGCCAGAGGGTTTGGAACCGTTTTGGCGGGCCGCTTTTGCCGCTTCCGGGGAACCGGAGAGGCTGGAAGCCCCCGCGCATTCCGAAACGCCGGGATCCGCCGTCCGTTTTGCGTTTGCCAGCATCAGTTTAATCCGGTTTTCCTGGTTGATCCTGGTGGCGCCGGGGTCGTAGTCAATGGCAACGATATTGGATTCCGGATAGTCGTCTTTGATACGCCGGATCATGCCTTTGCCCACTACATGGTTGGGCAGGCAGCCAAAGGGCTGGGTGCAGACGATATTTGGCGTTCCACTGTGGATCAGCTCCAGCATTTCCGCGGTGAGCAGCCAGCCTTCGCCCATTTTATTGCCATCCCCCAGGTAACCCCGCACTCCTCGGTGCAGGATGGAAAACGGTTCCGGCGCCCGGAAGCCCGCCTTTGCCATGGAAGCGATCATGGCCCGCTGGCATTTTTCCATATAGCGCATCAGAAGCCGGGCCGCCATCTGTTTCAGGCGGTTTCCCCCGTACAGGTCCACATCCACATCCCGGTTGTACGTCTTAAAGATGATAAAATCGGTGAGGCCGGGAATTACCGGTTCCACTCCTTCTGAAAGCAGAAACGCTTCCAGGTTGTTGTTGCCTAGGGGCGCATATTTGATGTAAATTTCCCCCACGATCCCTACCCGGACTTTGGGCGGGCCTTCTTTTGGAAGAGCGGCAAAGTCCTCGGCGATCCGGTCGAAGTTGCGTACCATGGAGCGGAAGCTAAGCCCATTTCCGTTTTTAAAGCCGGTCACCAGCCGGTCGATCCACTGTTCCACCAAAGCGTCGGCCGCGCCCTCCTCCACCTCATAGGGGCGGCACTGGCTGGCAGTCTGAACAATCATGTCCCCATACATCATGGAGAAAATAAACTGGAGCATGAGGGGAAGGGACAGCCGGAAGCCAGGGTTCTTTTCAAGGCCGGACAAATTTACCGAGACCACCGGAATGTAGGAAAGCCCCGCCTTATGGAGCGCCTTACGCAGCAAATGAATATAATTGGAAGCCCGGCAGCCACCTCCCGTCTGGGTGATGAGAAGACCCACCTTGTGCGGGTCGTATTTGCCGCTTTTCACCGCGTCGATCAGCTGGCCGATGACCAGAAGGGCAGGGTAGCAGGTGTCGTTGTGTACATATTTAAGACCCTCGTCTACAATGGCCCGGTGATTGGTGGTGAGCATATCCACGTTGTAGCCATGCAGCTGAAGACAGCGCTGCATCATGGAAAAATGCACCGGGAGCATCTGCGGCATGAGGAGCGTATAGTCCCGTTTCATTTCCTCCGTAAAGAGGAGACGGCCTGTTGTATCATATTGTAGCTCGGCCATAAAGCCCTCCTTCGTTTTGCAAAACCCGCCGCAAAAAAGCGTTACGCGGAGGCGGAGCGGCGCACGGTTTGCGCGTTTGCCTGGTGCATCCGTTCCCGGGCGTCAATTGCCGCCATTAAGCTCCGCACACGGATTTTGACCGCGCCAAGATTGTTGATTTCATCGATTTTCAGCTGGGTATATAATTTTCCGCCGGATTCCAGGATATCCCGCATTTCATCTCCGGTAATGGCGTCGATGCCGCAGCCGAAGGAAACCAGCTGAATGAGGTTCATGTCCTCCTGAGTGCAGACATACCGGGCGGCCTCATACATTCTGCTTTGGTAGGTCCACTGATTGAGCACCCGGCGAGGCTCCTTTTCCATGTGGTTGTCCACCGCGTCCTCCGAGAGAAGGATAAAACCGAAAGAGGCGATCAATTCATCGATCCCGTGGTTAATTTCCGGG
>JAQVYO010000001.1:0-4694 GCA_028708585.1 Oscillospiraceae bacterium | reverse complement strand
CGGCCGGATAAAACCAGAATTTTTCTGCCTTTCTCTCGGGCAAAGGCGACAGACCGTTCGCCTTCGGCCCGAACATCCGCTTTATAGGCGGCATAGGCGGCGTAAGCCGCCCGGGCCGCGGCGACAGTTTCCTTTTTGGGGATTTGAAACTGCTGGTAAAAATAAGCCGCGGCACGCCGGGCGAAATCCTTGGGCCGGTGCAGCCCAAAATATGGATTCAAAAAGCGAATTTGTTTCAGCCGGGGAATATTGGCGGCTAAAAGCTCAGGATAATAGGCCACCACCGGGCAGTTGTAATGGTTATCGCCCCGCCCTTCGTCGAAATTATACGGCATGCAGGGATAAAAGAGAACGTCAAGCCCCTGGTCCAGCAGGGCCTCTACATGCCCGTGCAACAGCTTTGCGGGGTAGCAGACCGTATCCGACGGGATGGTGTGCTGCCCTTTGCTGTACAGAGAGCGGGAGGATTCCGGGGAAAGGACCACCTCAAAGTTCAGTCTGGTAAAAAAGGCGAACCAGAAGGGAAGGTTTTCATACATATTCAGGCCAAAAGGAATGCCGATCTTCCCCCGCCGGCCGCTGCCTTCTCCCTTGCCCTGGAGCCGCCGCAGCTTTTGATATTTATAGCGGTAGAGGTTGGGGGCTTCGCTTTTTTCCCGCCCCAGAGGGCGTTGGCACCGGTTGCCGGAAATAAACCGGCGGCCCCCGTCAAATGTGTTGACGGTCAGGGAACACCGGTTGGTGCAGAGCCCGCAGTTGGCCGGCCGGGCGGCGTGGGTAAAGGAACCAAGTTCCCCGGCGGACAGCAAGGAGGAACGGGTTAAATTTGCGTCCTTTGCGGATAAAGCCGCGCCGAAAGCGCCCATCAGGCCCGCGATGGCGGGCCGGGTCACCGTTCTGCCCAGTTCCATTTCAAAGCTGCGCAGCACCGCATCGTTTAAGAAGGTGCCGCCCTGCACCACAATATGCCGGCCCAAATCATCCGCCGAAGCGGCACGGATAACCTTATATATGGCGTTTTTGACAATGGAAATGGAAAGCCCGGCGGAGATGGCTTCCACGGTGGCCCCTTCCTTTTGGGCCTGTTTGACCGAAGAGTTCATAAAAACAGTACAGCGGGAACCTAGATTCACCGGATGCTTCACAAAAAGGCCCATCCGCGCGAACTCCGCGATGTCATACCCCAGCGCTTTTGCAAATGTTTCAATAAAAGAGCCGCAGCCGGAGGAGCAGGCTTCATTTAACAAAATGGAGTCCACCGCGCCGTCCCGGATTTTGAAACATTTCATGTCCTGCCCGCCGATGTCGATGATAAAATCCACATCGGGAGTGAAATGCCGGGCGGCGTAAAAGTGCGCCATGGTTTCCACCAGGCCCTGGTCGCAGCGAAAAGCGTTTTTGATCAGATCCTCCCCATAGCCGGTAACGGCGCTGCCCAAAATCGAAATCCGATCCCCGCAGAGCGTGTAAATAGCTTCCAGCTGGTCGCGAACAATGGAAACGGGATTTCCCCGGTTGGAGCTGTAAAAGTGGTATAAAATGCCCGCGTCCTTGGAGATCAAAATGATTTTGGTGGTGGTGCTTCCGGCATCAATCCCCAGATAAGCGGGGCCGCGATAGGTTTGGATATCCTCTTGGGGAAGATGCTTTGCGTTGTGGCGGGCAAGAAAGTCCCGATAGGCCGCTTCGTCTTTAAACAGCGGAGGAAGGGAATCGGTTGCAAACCGGTTTTCCACCGTCTGTTCCAGAAGGGAAAATAGGCTGTCAAAGTTCCTTGCGGGATAGTCTCCGGCGCATAACGCGGCGCCGATGGCCGCAAAACAGTCTCCGTTTTCCGGAAAAATGGCATGCTCCGCGTCTAAATGCAGGGTTTCCACAAACCGGTTCCGCAGGCCTGTGAGAAAAGTCAGCGGTCCTCCCAGAAAAACCAGCTTTCCCTTCAGCTCCCGGCCCTGGGTGAGGCCGGTGACGGTTTGATCCACTACCGCCTGAAAAATGGAAGCGGCCACATCTTCCCGCCGGCCCCCTTGGTTCAAAATCGGCTGAATATCGCTTTTGGCGAATACGCCGCAGCGGGAGGCTATGGGATAAATTTTTTCATATTGCAGGGAAAGCTGATCCAGCTCCTGAACGGTTACATTCATCAGCGTCGCCATCTGGTCGATAAACGCGCCGGTTCCGCCGGCGCAGGAGCCGTTCATCCGTTCCTCCAGACTGCCACCGAAGAAAATGATCTTTGCGTCTTCCCCGCCCAGTTCAATCACCGCGTCGGCGTCAGGAATATAGGTATGGACAGCGGCGGCGGTGGCGTATACTTCCTGTACGAAGTCAAGGCCGCTGGCCTTGGCAACGCCCAGACCGGAGGAGCCGGTAATAACCATATGGACCGCCTGGCCGGAAAGCAGACTGTGGATGGAACGCAGAATTTCACAGGTCTTTTCCCGCACTTTGGAAAAATGCCGTTCATAAGAGCGAAACAGGAGGGTTCCATCTTCCTCCAGCACAATCACTTTCACAGTGGTGGAGCCGATATCAATGCCAATTCTAAGACTCATGGTTATCACCTAATTTCTTGAAATAAAAAAATGCGGCGTCCCAAGCCGCAAAAGCGCCGGGGCAGAAGGAAGCTTTCCTTACATGAGCTTGACGGTGTAGTAGACCGCCAGAACAAACAGGTATGCGCCGATGACGAACATGGCGATAAACGCCAGGGGAAGCCAGAAAAGGGAAGCGAGGATGGAAAGGGCGCAAAGACCGCAAGAAAAAAAGATCATCCTATATTCCGTTTCCTTGGGAAAGACCCGAAGCTGTTTTTTTCCCAAGCGCAGCATTCCGCCCTGCTTGCGCAGGAGAAAGGTCAGCCAAGCGCAGAGAATAAGCGCCAAAAGCAAAACAGTGCAGACGGCATATAGCACGGACATCCAGTTCACATGGACCGCGGCCTGCCGGTATACAAAAAGAAAAGTGAGCACAATAGCGCCCAAAACGGCGGAGACCAGGAATTCCGGCGGGTAAATATAGTAAACAAGGCCTAAGAGAACCAAGATAGGAATTGCGATGCTCATATATTTTGCGCCGTTCGGATAGAAAAAATAGATCAGCACAAAAGCGCAAAAAGCAAGAAGACCCGCAAAGGCGAGCCGGACGCCATGCCGCGCTCCGCCTTTTTTCCATCGGGCCGCGGCCCAGACGATTCCGGCGGCAACTGCGGCAAGAGCTACATATTTTCCGGTCCAGACGATATAGTTCGCGATCATAAAAGTGCCTGCAAAATGATAGAGCCGGTGCAGCGCCAAAAAAGCCGCTTCCAAAAGAATGGCAGCCAGAAATAAAATAAGTATTTTGCGATAAATTAGGTCTTCCTGCTGCCGGGAGGACTTTGGCGGTTGTTTCATATGCCGATTCATCCTTTCACCGCAAAGGAAGCGTGTTGGTCCAAATCAGAAATTGGTCCGCGAGGCGCACACGGCCTCATCCTTTGCCAATAAAATATTTTAGCAGATGCCAAATTGTTTTGCAATAGCAAAGGCGCTTGGAGTAAAAGCGGGCTGTTTTTGGGAAGGGTCATGGAAGCTGCGGGGAAATGATGTTGCGTGAATTCTTGAATTGTGCTAAAATCAAATAAAAATCAGTGAAAATAGCGAAAATGAGGAAGCATTGCAAGAAAAAGAGGGGAAATTTCCCCTCTTGATTCGGCCGCGCCGGATTATTTCTTCCCTTCCGGCGGGGTTCACCGGAGAAGAAAGGAAGGGATTTCCAGTATGAATATGTCCATTTTTGAAGCCGGGATGCTGATTTGCTTCGGGTTTGCATGGCCCATTAATATTTATAAATCCTTAACGTCCCGTTCCACCGGCGGAAAGAGCATGTTTTTTTCTATTGTGGTGGATATTGGTTACATATTCGGCATTATCCACAAGCTTTTGTACAGCCCGGACCTGGTGTTGTATCTCTATATCCTGAATCTGTTGATGGTTACCTGCGATCTTTGCCTCTTCTTCCGCAACCGCAAATGGGAGCGGCGGCAAGCGCTGGAAGCGGAAAACGCATGCCGGATGCCCGAAAGCAAGCCGGCGGATGCCGAAACGCTTGGGGACGGCCCGGAACATGCGGGAGAAGACCGGAAGGGCGGCCGGAACCGCTAATCCAAATTCATTTGCCGCTTGCGGGCGGAGGAATAAGAAAGCTTCTCGGAGAGCCTTTCGGTGTTGCCGGACGCGATGGCGTGCCGGTAGGAACGGAGGTTTTCTTCCAGCCGCCGGATCATTTCGCAAAGGGCGGGGGCGTTCATGGAAAACAGCTCTGTCCAGAGGGGAACGTCCAGCGCCGCCACCCGCGTGCAGTCCCGGAAGCTGTTTCCCTCAAACCCTTTGCAGCGAAACAGATCAGGATCGTCGCAGACCGCAGCCGCCATAATATGCATGATCTGGCTGGTGTAGGCAATCAGCTTGTCGTGCTCCTGGGGGGTGGTCTGTACCACGTCCTTGCAGCCGATGTGGCGGGCAATGCGGGTAAGCAGCTGGACGTGATCCTTCCTGCTGCCGGGACCCGGCGTTAAAATGTAATGGGCGCCGTGAAAAAGGGTGCCGACGGCATTTTGGATGCCGCTGGTTTCCCTTCCCGCCATTGGATGCCCGCCAATGTAAAAAACGCCGTCCGGCAGCGCTTTGGCCCCTTCCGCGATGGCGGTTTTG
>JAQVYO010000085.1 GCA_028708585.1 Oscillospiraceae bacterium | reverse complement strand
CCTTGGTAGCGGCTCTGTACAGTTCCTCCAGCGCTTCTTCCAGCGCTTTGCCGCCGCCGCTTACCTTGTACAGAATGGGAAGAGTGACGGATTTGAAATCTGGCCCATGGAGCTTCTGAAGCTTGGCAAGATCCTCGTTCCTGATGATGGGTGTTTTGAGTTTTATTCTGCGGCAAATTTCTTTTGTGGGTCGAATCAGATTGCCTTCGGAGCCAAGCAGTACGATGGAAGATGTGACAATTTCTTCCCGCAGCGCGTCGATGGGCGGATTGGTAACCTGAGCGAAGAGCTGCTTAAAGTAATCATACAGCAGCTGAGGCCGCTTGGACAGGACGGCCAGGGGCGTATCGTTGCCCATGGAGGCTACAGGATCTACCCCTTCCGCCACCATGCGGGCAAGAGTCATGCGCAGGTCTTCATACGTATAGCCGAAGGCTTTTTGGATCTTCGGAAGATCGCCAACGGATGGCTTTGCGGGTGCCGCCGGCAGATCCTCCAGGTTTTTCATGTACTGATTCAGCCAGGCACGGTACGGATGTGCGGCAGCCGCTTTGCTTTTGATTTCTTCATCGCTGATAATACGGCCGTTTTCCGTATCAATCAGCAGCATGCGGCCGGGATGCAGCCGCTCTTTTTTGATAATTTTTTCCTGTGGAATGTCCAAAGCGCCTACTTCCGAAGCCAGGAGAACCATATCATCGGTTGTGACGCAGTACCGGGCGGGGCGCAGTCCGTTCCGGTCCAGCACCGCGCCAATACGCACCCCGTCGGTGAATCCCATGGCGGCCGGCCCGTCCCACGGCTCCATCCTACAGGAATTGAATTCATAAAACGCCTTTTTCTCATCGCTCATACTTTCATGTCCGGACCATGGCTCCGGAACCATGAGCATCATGACCCGTTCAATGGGCATGCCGGAAAGCATCAAAAATTCGACGCAGTTATCAAACATGGCCGAGTCGCTGCCTTCTGAATTGATAATGGGCAGAAGCTTTTTCAGGTCATCCCCAAACGTTTCGCTTTCCAGCATGGATTCCCGGGCATGCATGAAATTTACATTGCCCCGCAGTGTGTTGATTTCGCCATTATGGATGATATAGCGGTTGGGATGGGCTCTTCCCCAGCTGGGGAAGGTGTTGGTGCTGTAACGGGAGTGGATCAAAGCCAGTGCGGTTTCCATATCGCTGTCGCCAAGATCAGTATAAAAAACATCCAGCTGTTCCGCAGTCAGCATTCCTTTATATACGATGATTTTGGAAGAAAGGCTGGCCACATAAAACATGCCTTCGGAATCCATCGCCTGAGCCGCGTTTTCCACTTGCCTGCGGATGAGGTAAAGCTTGCGGTCAAATGCAGCGCCGGCATCCACTCCGCGGCGTTCGATAAAAATCTGGCGCATATACGGCATACTGCTTCTGGAGGTTTTGCCTAAAATGGAAGGGTTTAAGGGAATATCCCGCCAGCCCAATAGCTTTTGCCCTTCGGCTTCGGCAAATTTTTTGAATGCGTCCTCCAACTTTGCCCGCAGAGCGGCGCCGTGAGGAAGAAAAACAATGCCGGTGCCATAATCGCCGGCGGGCGGAAGGGGGATGCCGCCGCCGGAGCAAACTTTGCTTAAAAATTTGTGCGGAATTTGAAGCAGTACCCCGGCGCCGTCGCCTGAATCGGGTTCGCTGCCCACGCCGCCGCGATGGCTGAGGTTTTTCAGCGCAGCCAAGGATTGACGAAGAATTTCATTGGACTTTTTTCCTTTTATATTTGCAAGGAATCCGATACCGCAGGCATCATGCTCATATAGTGGGTTATAAAGCCCTTGACGTTGGGGAACCGTGCTGACTTTCATGTTTTACCATTCCTTTCAAGACTCAAGACGCGAAGCTGGAGCAATCAATTTCAATCGGCGAAGCCCGTTATTGGGACAAGAAAAAGCTTCTTTCCCTGCGGGTTCGATTCGCAAGAGAGGGGGGGCGGCGGCTACACGCGGGATCTGGTTTCAATTTGGCCAATGGTTGCGGATGCGTTCCGCTTTGGCAGGGTATGAACGCATATACACATGGGGTAGGCGGCCTGAATTCATACGAGTGGAGAGATGGTGCGGACGCTAAGTGAATTGTTATATATTTTAAAGGCTTTATTCAAATTTTGCAAGAGGAAAATATAAAATTGCAAATATTTTTTAAACCATTTGCAGATGAGAGCCTGAGGAAAAGAAAAAGAACCATTGGCTTCAGCTGAAGCCAATGGTTCTTTGCGGTTTTCATTTGAAAAATAAATGAACTTTTCTTGAAATATTGAGGAGATTCCAGGAATGTCTTCCGTACACGGACAGGAAAAAGATAGAAAAAGGTCAAAATCCGAATTTTTTTTCGTTGAAACTTTTTTTATATTTTGCGTATAGCGGGCCATGATCCGGCCACCTGATTGAACGATGATAAATTGGCGGGATTCAAAAATTTGCAAGTCAAAATTCATGAACTTGCTTTTTCCATGCGAAAATGCATAAGAATATCCGCTTTTCACCATGGATCCTTGAAGATCATGACAAAAAGCGGAGTGGGATTTACAGGGAAGATTCGTTTTTCGGTTTTTGTTTGCGGCGGTAAACGGGAAAGTACAGCAAAACGGCCAGAACGACGCCCCAGAAAATATCGATAATCGAATGCTGTTTGATGAGTACGGTAGACGAACAAATCAGAACCATCACGATAAAAGAGGAGAGGACCAGCCGTTTATGATTGCGTGTCCGCGGTCCATTTGCAATACCCATATGTAGGCATAAGGCGCAAAAGACATGCATGCTGGGAGTCACCATGGTTGATTTATCGATGGCAAACATCGCGGAGATCATTCGGGAAAGAAAATCCTGTTCCGTTATCACAGGGCGAAAATCGATGGCATTTGGATAGAGGAGAAATACGCAAAAACAAACGATCAGACCCATAAAAATATGAACTTGCATTCGGATGTAATGCATTTTGTCCGTAATGCCAAAATATAAAAGGGTGACAAACAAATAGACATACCAAAAGACGTAGGGCAAATAGAACCATTTGAGAAACGGGATGTAATCATCCAGGCGGCAGTGTATAAAGTATTTTGGCTCAATGTTTTGTTTGAGAATGAAGAATAAAATAATATAAGCGGCCCACGCTGCGACGCCCAATAAAAGGTGCAGATTTTTCTTTAGGCAGAAGCTCAGCTTCATAAGAAAAATATGATTGTATTTTGGCAATCCAGTATCCATGTTCTGTCTCTTCCATTTTTATATTATTTCACATATTGGTTAATATATCATTATTTGCAGGGAAGCGCAAGCGCGCCCGGACACAATTCCGTCCTTTCGCGCAGACCGCGGGGGGGACGCAACGCCTATAAAATCATCCGCCCAGGGTGACGTCACAGTCCTGATACCAGCGCAGGGCATCCAGAAATTGAGTGTTCTGAAAATCCGGCCAGTATTCATCTACAATATAAAAATCAGAATAAACGGATTGCGCCGGCAAGAACCCGCTGAGACGCCGGCGGCCGCCCCAACGGATGATGAAATCCACCCTTGGAATATCCCAGGAGGCCAGCTTCCCCTGCTCCTTCAGGTGGTTTAAATCCCATTCCCAGTCGTAGTTGACCAGGAAATTTAAGTTGATCAGCCCTTGGCCAAAATGGACTCGTTTGTTTGCATAGGGATATAACTCCCTTGGAAACGCGGTGGAATCGGTATTGCCGATGACCAGCAGGTTTGCGTCTTTTCCGCTCAGAAGATGAACTGCGTCAACGCATGCTTTGGTGAAGGCGCTGCGCTGGTCCGGAGCGCGTTTGTTATTATCCTTAGTAAATCCGTAAAAAGTTGCTTCTTTGATGCCGTACTCCAGCATCAGTTTATAAAGCGCGAACCCCGGCATGATTCCATGCTCATACCCGTCCTTTTTTTCATATCCGTTTTGCTTCGCCCATCTTCTGTTTCCATCTGGAATAATGCCAATATGGGAGGGAATTCTCCTGAAATTTTCCATATATTACCTTCTTATGCGATGTTTCTTCCGCCAGCTTTTTTTATTGTATCCACATAAGGAATTATCATCCATCTTTTATTCAATTTTTACGTCTGATGCCGCAGGCAGCCAAGCATCCGGCTTTCCTTCCCAAAAAAGGAGGGGGAAACCCATTGTTTCCCCCTGAGACGTTCGGAACCTTATCTTTATGATTCGGTTATGGTGCCGCCGTTTACATGCAGCACCTGCCCGGAAACATAACCGGAGTCGTCGCTGGCGAGATACACATAGGTGGGCGCCAGCTCAAAGGGTTGCGCTGCGCGGCCGATGGGCGCATTTTTCCCAAATTGCTCCACATCCTGTGAGGAAAAGCTGGACGGAATCAGCGGTGTCCAAACCGAACCGGGGGCCACGGCGTTGACGCGGATTCCGCGGGAAATCAAGGAAAGGGAAAGGGAACGGGTGAAAGAAACGATGGCGCCCTTGGTGGCGGAATAGTCGATCAGTGTCTTGTGGCCTTTGTAGGCGGTAATCGACGAGGTGTTGATGATGCTGGCGCCGGGCTTCATATGCTTGAGGCAGGCTTTTATCATAAAAAAGCAGCTCATGATATTGACGGAGAACGTCTCCTGCAATTGCTGGGCGGTAATATCCTCAATGCTGTTTTGCGGATACTGAACTCCGGCGTTGTTCACCAGAATATCAATGCGGCCGAAGTCTTTCATCACCTGGTCCACCGCATGGGCGGAAGCCTGTTCCTCTCTGAGATCGCAGCGGTAAAGGCCGCAGCGCCTGCCGTGAGTTTCCACCATGTTTTTTGTGACGGCAGCGTCCGCGTCGCTGCTGAGATAAAGGACCGCCACATCCGCGCCTTCCTTGGCGAAGGCGATGGCCGTGGCCTGACCGATTCCGCTGTCTCCCCCTGTGATAATTGCCACCCGGTCCTGTAATTTATTGGACCCGATATAAAGAGGGTTGTCCACCAATGGGGTGGGAGCCATTTCCTGCTGGTTTCCCGGATGTGCGGGCTGATGCTGGGGGGGGAAGCCCTGAGGAGTTTCGGGGACCGGCTTTTGATAGGTTGCGGTGCTGCTTGACATGTTTATTCCTCCGTTGATACGTTTTGATTTCTTATTATTTTGAAAATCGCCTCCAAACTATACAAGGTTTAACAAAGAAAGTTCTGGTATAGAAGACCGCAGGCCGTTATCCAGCGCTCATAGTCTGAAAAAATTTGGGAATGATAGCTTCGGGGTGATTAGGAATGTCTTATGTAGATCCTTCTTTAAAAGGCCGGTTTGAGTCTTTATCCGTGGACCTGAAAAATGCCATTCTGGAACGGGACGTAAAGCTGTATTCACTGAATGATCTGATTCATGTTCTTGAGGATATTGTAAAAGAGGCTGAAGCCGAAGGATAAGCGCCTTTTGGATGAAATCCAACGAAGCCAAAGAGCGGATGCATGTGCCAGGAAGCATCCGCTCTTTGGCAATTATATCAGCTTCTGATAAAAATCCTTGGGATCATTCAAAAGATTAATATTGACATATGTCGAAAACGTGGTAGAATGGAATTCGGATGGGAAAACGGAGGCGGTTAAAATGCCAAGGCCACAGAGATGCAGAAAAATCTGCGCCCTGCCCGAATCTCAAGGGTTTGAGCCGGCCGTGGGGAAAAAGGAATGCCCAGGGTATACCGTATATATGAGCATTGACGAATATGAAGTGATTCGGCTGATTGACCTGGAGGGAATGACCCAGGAAAAATGCGCTGGGCAGATGGAGATTGCCCGTACCACCGTCACCGGGATCTATGAAAGCGCGCGACGGAAGATTGCCGACGCCATTGTCAACCAAAAGCGCCTGAAAATTGGCGGGGGAAATTACCGGGTCTGTGAAAGGCAGAAGGAAGGCTGCGCTGGGCATGGCTGTCCATTAAATAAATGCTGGAGGAAAGCGGCGGAGCGGGATGCGGATCCAACAGGCCGGTAAACGGCCCCGGCGCATCTTTTGGCAAGAGTTTGATCTTGTGAGAATCAAGGCGGAAGCCCTGATTAACATATAAAATTTGCAGTAAAGCAGGAGGTTATGAATGAGAATTGCAGCACCCTATGAAAACGGACAGATCTTTCAGCATTTCGGCCAGTCGGAGCGCTTCAAAGTGTATGATGTTGAGGAGCACCGCGTGGTTACCGCCACCACCATTAATACAAACGGCAGCAAGCATGGCGCACTGCCGGACGTTCTAAAAAAGATTCAAGTGAACGAACTGATTTGCGGCGGAATCGGCGGAGGCGCCAAAAAAGCGCTGGCTGAAGCGGGGATTAAGCTGATGGGAGGGGTTACGGGCGAAGCCGACCAGGCAGTGCAGGCTTATCTGAATGGAACCCTGGTCTTCGACCCGCAGGTGGAATGCAAAGATCACGGCCATGAGCACGGAGGTTCCGGTTCGGTTTGTGATTGCGGACATTCCGAGAAATAAATCAAGAAAACGCTGGTATAAAAGGTTTGCTTTTATACCGGCGTTTTTTAGAAGCGGGTTTGCTCAGTGCGCTGGATGATTTCGTTTTGCAGGTCCCAGTCTTAATGATTAAAATAGTGCTGTATCCCGCGACGCGTACGATCAGACCGCTGTATTCTTCCGAGTGCCGCTGTGCG